>CAZKLI010000165.1:0-17073 GCA_964553575.1 uncultured Chromatiales bacterium | reverse complement strand
GTCGCCGCCTTGCTCGCCGGCGCCGCAGGGCTCGAAGACGCCGACCTGCGCTTAATCGCCGGCATCATCATCGGCGCCTTGTTGCTGGCGTGGGCGTTGAAGTCCGATGATTTGCGCTCGAAGTTCGATAACGTGCTCGGCGGGCTGGTCGTCGGCGCCGCGGTGGTCGCCGCTTGGTTCGTCACCGCCGGCCCGCTCGGGCAGACGCTGCTTGAGGAGATCGAGTTCCTCGACGAACGGCCTTACGACGCCGGCGCGCAGTCGCTGACTTTCGTCAAGCCGACCGCGCACTTTTATTACTTTATTCAGGAAGGGTTCGCGTTCAATATCCTGACTTTCGCTTTGGTCGCCGCCGCCGGGGTGATACTCGGATCGTTTCTCTACTCGGTCGCGTCCCGCAAGTTTCGCTTCGAATGGTTCGCCTCTTTCTCGGATTTCACGCGCCATCTCGTCGGCGGCCTCCTGATGGGGGTCGGCGGGGTGCTGTCGCTCGGCTGCACTTTCGGGCAGGCGATTACCGGCGCCTCGACGCTGGCGCTGGGGTCGTTCGTCACGTTCGTCTTTATCGTGCTGGGCGCGGCGCTGACGATGAAAGTCGAATACTACCGCCTCGTTTATGAAGACGAAGCGACTTTCGGCAAGGCGCTGGTTGCCGGCATGGCCGACCTGCGTCTGCTGCCCGGCAAATGGCGCCGCCTTGACGCGGTTTGACGCGGCCTCGCGGCCTGGCTCGCGGCTTTGGGGCTTTGGACGGCTTTGGGTGGGGCAAGACATTTTTCCGAGAGGACGCCGGCTCGACACAAGGGCAGGCCGCGCTGACTTGGGCTTTGGAGAGAACCTTGAGGACGCCTCGGGCGTATCTGAAAAGACTTTCGGATCGTGAGAGGGAGCTTGTAGAATTCTCCGCCGCATCCGGCCCTTTGCCGGGTCGTCCAGACCCGTTGCCTTGGGATGACCCGGGAGCGGCGATAGGAACGGTGGCGAGGAGACGATGAAGGCGGCACGGACGGCGGACTCGCGGATGTCTCGCCCGAGTGCCCGCAAGAGTGCGGGGTTTCATCACCTGATTTCCGGCGTCGTTTAGAATTGTTGCGTGGGTCGTTAGCTCAGTTGGTAGAGCACCGGACTTTTAATCCGATGGTCGCAGGTTCGAATCCTGCACGACCCATACCCTTGACTCCCGGCCTGACCGGTGAACCGCTTGACTCGTGCTGGAAGTAGGTGAATGATGAAGTTGATGAACTTGCCGAATGATTCATCGGCGCCCGTATCTGGCGGTGCAAGACAAGCGGCGCGGCCGTCGCGACGCCTTTTGCCGCTTTGTTTGAACTTTCGCCTTGCCGATGTCCGTCCCCTCTGACAAGCCCAAGAACGCCCCGCAGGGGGATGCCCCCAAAGACGAATCCTCGTCCGTCGCGGCGAATTTCCGCGCGTTCACGCTGAAGGCCGACAAGCCTTTGCGCCGGATTAAGTTCAACGTCGGCGTTACCCGTGCGATTCCCGGGGACAAGGGCGTGGCGCAGTCGCAGCTGACGCAATACGAGGCAATCCTCGACACCGCATCCGAACGCTCGCGCGTGTCGCGCAAGGTCATCGAAGCGCAGGGGCTTGTTCTCAGCGGCGGCAACGGACACGGCGCGTATTACCGGGCCGACGTCTATCTGCCGAACATGATTCGCTTCGCCGAAGTGCCGGTGACCGAGATGCCGCCCGACTTGCAGGGAGAAGCCGATTGCCTGATCGGCATGGACATTCTGGCTTGCGCCGACTGCTGCCTTTCGCATAAGGACAAAAAGATGATGTTCTCGTTTCGCGTCCCGCCGCTCGGTGCGATTGACTTTGTTGAGGAACACCAGCGTCTGCACAAAGGAAAAAAGAAAATGGTCACGACGTCGGCGACCAGGAATCAACCTTGTCCTTGCGGCAGCGGCAAGCGTTTCAAGAACTGCTGCGGGAAGATTTATTGACGTGGACGGCGGCTTGGTTTGGATGGCCGAGAACGGCGTTCCGGCGCGTTGCTCGAACCCGTTTTTTGAGCGTCGGCGGGGCATCGGGTTCGGAAAATCCTTGTCTGCGGTATTGTCTATCCCCAGCTTCGCCGCTTCAGGATGAGCATAAGCTATTGATTGGTCTTGTATTATCGCCTCGTCTCAAGGACGCCCCGAGACGTGGTTTGACAAGGCTTTTTATTGCGTGCTTCAATATCGCCCGTTCGCATCGTCCGTCGCCGTCGGGTTGGTGGTTGCAGACGGGCGTGAACGTGAAACAAAAACTCTTGACTAACAACAAAGACGGAATTAAAGTTATGACTATGTTGTTATCTTCCTTTTCCCGATTTTCTGCTGCTCCGCGGCGCGCGTTGCGTGCGTCGGGGTGGCTTGTGACATTGGTGGCGGTGATGTTTGCCGGTGAAGCGTGGGGGCAATCAATGAGTAACGGATTGCTGGGTGCTAATGGTGACGTCATTCCCGCCAATGCAAATGACGCTTTTGCCGGACAGATACCAACCAATGCGCAGCTGGACAGCGACCTTGCCGACTTTACCAACGACACAACTTTGGACGCGGATTCGAACGGCTTTTTAGACGCGGGTTTACAGGTTGTGGATTGGGTCTTGGTGCAGGCGCGTGTGGTTGCCGACGGGGCGCCGGTGCCGAATACGGTCGGTTTTTGCAATGATAATCCTTGCCCCATCAAAGCGGCTTTATTGATGCAGGATGGCCGGATATCAGAATTAGATGATGAGGGTGCTTTAGGAGGCATAGTCACATTTGAAGATTTGGCTGTTGAAGAGAACCAAGTGCTTTATGTCGCCGTTTTTCACCGCAATCATGTCCCGGTATTGTCGACACAAGATGCAGGCGCAGAAGATGAGGAAGGGGTTATCGCTTACAACCTTGACGAGAGTTCCAATATCGCCAATGCTGGAGCTGCGAAAGCAATTGGTGGGGCTGCTGGGAAAGTGGCGTTGCGGGGGGGGAACTCAGATGCCAACGCTACGATAAATGCTCTCGATTATAGGGAAGTGGCGACAAACTTAGGTCGCGGCAGGCTTTATTCCACAGCCAATCAGGATTTTAATGGGGTAATCAATGCGCTTGATTATCGCGTCGCGGCTGGCAATTTAGGGCGAGGCGAGTTCTTTCAGTTTTTCGCAACCCCATAACACAATTGACAACAGTCTTTCTTTGCAACCCTTTGCATACTTACCTAACACAGGAGTGATTTTAAGACATGCTAAGTCCGAACAAACTCAATAAAATACAGTTTTTCTTATTGGCTGTTTTCGGAGTAACAGTTTTTGGAAGCTCCATGCTGAAAGCGCAGGTCTATTTGCCGTCGGATAGTGTACAAATCGCCCCCCCGACCGTGCACGACCCAGACGCATTCAAAGGGCATACTGAGGAGGCAGGCGGACTGGGGGCACGTACTACGATACAGCGCGGGGATTCATGGGGGATTCTTTTCCACCGCATCAACGTTGAGGAGGTTGACCCAGGAAATCACATCCGTTTTACATATCAAATCAAAGCGGGGCAAGAGCCGGGCGCTATAGGGAGTGCTATCAGGGATGAATCTGACAAGCTCGGTAATGCTCTGGCATCTCTCGGTTTTGACCTTGTTTATAAGGGGGGGGCGCTTGGCACTAATATCTTGGCCGGGTGCACCGTTGAAACTAATGACTTTGTAACGGCAACCGGATATAGAGGGGCTCCGGGATTTCTCGTGGGAACAGGGGCAGTGATAACTGCTGTGTCGTCAGCAGGTGTCCAGCTTGGCTATACGGGCACGGACGACTCCGCTCGTCCTAATCGCATGTTGCTTGAATGGAGCAATTCTGGTCTTTTGACCGGCGCCTTGCAGGATGCGTCTGGTACTGAAGGGTTAGTGATAGGTATCCAAGGTGGTCAGCAAGTAGTAGAAAGAAGAGTACCGCTGTCCGGGAACTACTACGCGGTGGACCATGAGGAGTACACTACTGTAGCGATGTTTGAATGCCCGCTTATGTCCGGACATGAAAATTCTCCGGCGCAGATGGCTTTCGGGCCTTTCACGGTAACTGAATCGGGCACTCAGAAAACCGGAGATGGCGTAAGCAGGCCTTTTGTTAACTACGCTGAGAACAACCTTTGGTACTACCCCCTCGACGGCAATCCGGCGATTATTGACCTTGAAGTTGGCGGTGGTGGTGATAATTTTTATGTTGACGTGACTTTCAGCGAAGGAGTGCGTGCCTCTGGTGGTGGCCCGGTAGGCATGGAGCAGTTTGAGTCTGCGGTGTATCTCATACCTCGGACGGCAACGCAGCCGGTGGATGGGCAGCATCTAGCCGTGAAGAGTGTTACGAGGCCAAGTGGCGCCCCGGTGCAAGTCGGCGATACGGTGGTGCGGGTGCAACTTGAAGATCCGTCTGCTGATGCTGGTCGAATTACAAGCGACCCCAACCTCCTGATTTCGACGTCGCCTCTGCTTGTCGTCGCGTCAGATGACGGATCGGGACATCACAGGACGCCGGATTGGTGGGTCAGGGCCTGGTACGACCACCAGGCGCCGTACATAGAGACGGCCGTGGTCGGCGGTGGAAGCGAGTACGTTGATATCACTTTCAATCAGGGGGTCAAGTTTGGAGTCGATTTTGACTCAAACAATCCACCTCAAGCGGTGATGACAGGGACGACCGCGCCGGTGCCCGAGGATTTCGTCATCAGGTTCTACGACAGGAGCGAGGGGACGGTGCAGGATTACTCTCCCGCCAGCGTGACTAATCCCAGTGATGGCAGTGCGATTACGGTGGAGGCGAGCGTCGGTGTGACGGCGTTGCGGCTTGGAATGCATCCGGACATTATTGAGGCCTATGAGCCGATAGACACGATAGATATTCGCACGGCGCAACGACTGAAAGACATAGAACACCCCAGCTTGGCGTCGGTCTTTGTTTATGGCGCCGATAATCTTTCGACACCGGGGGATACGTCGCTTGCCGAGTTCAGGAAGAACAGCAAGTTCGCGACCGAGGCAGGCGACACCAACTATCCCCGCACGGCTGCTTTTGCTCAAGTGGGTTCCTTGCGACTGAAAGGACGCGAGTTCTATTTGACCGTCGATTTCGGCTCGGAAGCGGCGGAACTGGCGGCTGGTGGCCCGGCAAAAGCTTTCAGTGCTTCGCTTAAGTCGGTTGAAGGGTCAAGCCTTGAGAGCGAGGAACGCGCGATAGTGCGACTAAGCGGGGATGGTCTGATATTTCCCGGCGGAAATTTGACTTTCACCGCCTTGGATGCACCGCAAAACTTCCAAGTGAGAGCCGCTCAAACGGCGACCGGGACACCTGATATCATATCCGCTTTGGTCAATGATCTGGAGAAAACAGCGGTCAGCTCAACTCCCGGGCTGTCATTGTCAATAAACCGCACTTTTACGTTGTCGTTTTCTAGATCTAACGTGGAAGTCGTGATAGACGGGGACGCGGTTAGCTTCCAAGTGGGATTGCTCGGAGACGCTACGGCGCTATTGGTCGACAGCGAGACCTTGAGTTTTGACGTCGGGTGGCAAGGAGCGCCTTTGACTGATGTCACAGTAGGAGGAGGGCAGTCCATCAGCGTCAGCTTGAGCTCCGTTCCCATGGGCGAATCCACAACCATAAGGGTGCAGGCGGGTCCCGGTGCTGGTGACGGCGATTCCGGCAGTTTAGCGATAAGCAACGTCAACCACAGCATTAGTGGCGCTACCATCGCCATTACTTCAGATGCCACAATAGCCATAGACGTCATACAAGAGCAGGACGTGGAAGTGCAGTTCGGGGTTTCGGAAGTTGTTGTACCAATCGGTGCGTCAATGACGGTGGAGGTGTATCTTGATCAGAGGGCGTTGCAGGGCGTGAGCGATAGAGTCGCTGTGGACTTCTCAGTAATGAACGACCCGACAGACACAATCAGGGTAGAACCCAGCCGGCTGACCTTTGACAGCAGCCACGTCCAAGGCAATCCGCAAACGCTTACGATTACGGCGGGCCAGCGCGATAATGCATTTTTGGGCGATGTCCGATTGGCGGCGAGTGTTACCGAAGCCCAGCAGACGGCTCTTGGGAACATCACTCCGGTACCAAGAAGATTCATCGAAAGCGATATCACTATCGGATTGGCGCTCAACTTTGCTACAGCCGATGAATTCGCCGGGCATATCGCCGAGACCTCAGCTGCTGGAGCAAGGTCAATCTTGGACGGTAAATACATCATTGTTCCCGGCACCGGCGAGCGCATGAACTTGAACCTGCCCCGTCCTTCGTTGGACATCAGCCCTGAGTTTGTCTATTTCTGCGTGGAAGACGGCTCGAATGACTGCATGGACGGTGAGGACTTCACTAAGACCACTGTAACTGAAGTGACAGAGGCTGAAGGAGTTGAGGTTGAGGCGGGAAATTTCGAGAACACTGTGCACTGGGCGGCGGTTGACGGAAGCGCTGTTCAAAAGTTGGGAAGCCAGAAAGTCTATGTCGCGCCTCCGGTCGGGTTCAGGAGTAGTGTGAGGGTTTATGAGGGCAGTGCTATAGAGTTAGGGTTATCGGTTGCCGGCGGTCTTACTGATGAGATTGAGCTTGTCATAGAGAACGAGGAAACCGGAAGCAGTCAGGTAATAACTTCGACTCCGGGAACTGGCGGCGCACTTCCTCCCTACACTCATACAATCGTAGAAGGGGAGGTCACGTTTACGATTGAGGAGATAAATGGCGTTGCATTTGACGAGACGACCTACGATCCCAGCGCCGTGGATTTGTCAATGCTGATTTCTAACCAGGGACTTTTCTCCATCGGTAACCGAAAACTGGTGCTCGTGGCGTCTTCCCCTCTCAACGACTTGGAAGTCCTTGATAACTTGGGTGCGCGCCTCGATCCGTTTTTTATGAAAACAGGGAGTCCTCACCAAGGCTTTCAATCTGCCCTGCCTGGAGCGTCTCAAGGCAGCAACACGGTCGAGATGGCCCTTACTCTGTACAGGTTCATCGGCGGCGCAACCCCCACTTTCAGCGTGGATCGGTCGACGCCAATTTCTGTATCCGTGGGGAGTGTTGTAGGGCCGAATGATTTCTTCCCGACTTTGACTAACCCGATAGGCGACTTACCGATAGGCAGCTTCTTCGAAGTCACCGTATCGACGTCGACCGAGACGCTTGACGGAACTGTCTACAGAGGCTCAGTGATAGAGGATGGTATCCCAGTCTCTTCGGGGCTGTTGCGAGGTGTATACACCCGAGCGGACGGGAAAGTCCAAGGAGTGTCGGAGCAGAACCTGAACATGGAGCTTAGCCAGCCGATTGACGTGGCTTTACAGGAAAATTGGGGGATTCCGCCTTTGCCGGATGGAACGCCGGTATCGGAGGTTGGCAGGGACGTGTTCGACTACATGGTCACGGGTTTAGGAGAAAGTGAAGCAGTGAGTATCGTGCTGGAATTGTCGGCAGAGGTAACCGAAAGTGGCTTGTGGCCGCACAAATACGGCTACAGCACTGATGCGACAGAGCAGAAGTGGGGTGAATTTATAGTGACAGAAACTGACAAGATATATAGTGCTCCGGCTCCGTGTCCCAGCGCCCATGCCTCCAGATGTGATTCAGGAGGCAGCTGCGCATGGCCTGAGGTGACTAGAAACAGTGGTGTTCCGGTTCAGCATGGTTGTATCTTGCTGCAAATTCAGGAAGGCGGCATGAACGACGCGGATCGTTTAGTCAATGGGGTTCTTCATGACCCGATGGGGCTCTCTGTCGTTTCAGGCGGGCGTGGCGGTGGCGGCGGCGGTGCGATAGACCCGACGCTGCTGATTCTTCTTGCCGCCGGCGTGTTGCTCGCGTCCGCTTTGAGACGACGGCGCCGTTGCGCTGCGTCCAGCGAATAACTTTGCGCAGAAGGGGGGCATTTAGCCCCCCTTTCTTTTTTCTCTGCTGGGACGCTTTTTCTTTATACTTTTGCCAGGTCCTGCAGGGCGGAATTTGTCGGTTAGAGATATCCCGGTCGGTGTCGCAAAATGCGCTTCACCTCCACGGTGATTTTAGGGAGAAGGTTTTTTCCACGGCGAGAGCATCATTAGAGGAGGACTGCACACTGTGCCCACCCGCCGTTCTCGCTGAGCTGATTTGTTCCGTGGAGGAACGAGATGTGCATTGTCCCCGTCCGCCGGGTTGGTATCGAGGGCGGCACGGTCTCCAGGAATGGGAAGCTGCCCACGGAACCTGTGTCGTGAGTCGGATTTTGAAGCGTCAGACGATCCAAGGCTTTTGGGAAGAGGCAGGTCGTGTTCAGTTTTCCTTGCGACGTCGGAGCCGGCTGGAGCAGCGGCGGCGGGGGCGCCGGCAATGATCTGAGGATACAGACGTCGTTGCAGCCGGCTGAAAAGTAGTGATCGCCTGCAAGCTTCACCAACGCCGCTGCTTCAGGAAAAGCCGTTCATTCCGACTTCCTTTGTGTCGTCTGACCTTACCCTCTGAGTGCAGATTAGAACGGGCGGCGTCTTTGTTACGTTTCTGTATGCCTTTCTCTTGCAATCTCCTTCCCGTGCGAGACGGGAGGCGGCACACACACTCTCACCTTCTCTCACGCATCTCTCTTTGCAGCTTGCGCATCTTTAGCCGCTCGGCCTTGATGATCTCACGCGCCGGTTGGCTGATTTGAGAGTCTTGCTCAGCCAAAGCCAGCTGTTCGAGCGCCGCTTGGATACGGCCGTTGGCTTGGTGGTAGTAGGCGAGGTGCTTATGGCTTAACCACGCCTTGCCGTCCGCCGCCGCGGCTTTCGCAATCAGCTTGTCGAGTATCGGTGCATGGCGACGGTTTGCGAAAGGCCGTAACAGCAAAAGTGCCTCATCAGGTTTGTCGGCGCGCAGCAAGGCTTCACCCATAACGTAGGCGACGCTCTCGCGCCCCGGATGCAGCTCGTTAAGCGATCTAAGCAGGCTGATTGCTGCATGATGATTGCCTTGCGCCAAATAGGCTTCCGCCAGCGCCAAACTGGTGGCGACCGTCTCGCGCTCGTCCGGGATGCGTTCCAGGAGCTGCGTCGCCTCGCGGGCGCCGCCCGTGCGCGCCAATACGATTGCGCGGCGATACCGTTCAACCGGCGTTTGCCGGGCGGTTTTTCCCGGCGGCGGACGACGGGCGTCGGTCAATGCTTCCAAGCGTGCTTTGGCGAACCTGAATTCCTTGCTGCTGTCCCGGTATTCCCCCCGGTACAGCGCCGCCCGGTTGAGAGCGTCGCTGAGCCGTTCGGCGGTCAGCGGGTGGGTCCTCAGGAATTCAGGAGCGCCGCCGGCGCCTTCGCGGGATTGCAAGCGCTTGAAGAATTGCGGCATACCGACGGGGTCGTAGCCGGCGGCGGCCATCAGCTGCATCCCGATATGGTCTGCTTCGTGCTCGAAAGTGCGGTAGTAGCTCAATGTGCGTTCTACCGGTAACGCAAGGCCGGCGTACGTGCCGAGCTGAGCCAAGCGCGAATCGTAAGCCGAGGCCAGCACCGCGCCGATCGCCGCGAGGTAGCCGACCCAGCTCATTCTTTTCGTTTCCGAGAGCAGGCGCGCGAGGTGGCGCTGTGTAACGTGCGTGATTTCGTGCGCCAGCACGCCGGCCAGTTCGCTTTCCGATTCGGCGGCGAGCATCAGCCCGCTGTTGATTGCGATGATCCCGCCGGGCGTCGCGAACGCGTTGATTTGGGGCTGATTGACCAGCAGGAAATAAAACTCCAGTTGATTATCCCGGCTCGCCGACAGCAGTTGATTTCCCAGAGAGGAGAGATATTCGTTAAGCTCGACGTCCTCGATCATCGGCAGTTGGGAGCGTAGTTGGCGCAGGATGACCGGTGCGAGGCGCTTTTCCTGAGACAACGGCAGGCTCGCCGCCGCAGGGTCGCCGATATCCGGCAGGCTGTGCGAGGTTTGTGCGCCGATGCCGGTTGCGCTCATCGCCGCCGCCGAAAAAAGTGCAAGGAAAATATGCTTGATTCGTCCCATCCCCCGTTCACCTGTGCAGAGACTCAAAAGCAGTATAAGCCGGTTTTCTTTTCCTTGCTTTTTACGGTGCCACGGGACGCCGCCGGTATCTTTACCGGACTCCGCAGCGGTGGCCTGGTGTGCGGGTTTGCTGCGCGGATATGTCGCGCAGACGTGTCGCGCGAGTGCGTTGTCTGGGCTTGCTGCGCGGGCGCGTCGCGTAGGCGTGCTGCGGGGACGTGCTGTGAGGCGCGTTGTCTGGGTTTGCTGCGCGGATATGTCGCGCAGACGTATCGTGCGGGTGCGTTGTCTGGGCCTGCTGCTCGGGCACGTCGCGTAGGCGTGTCACGTCGGCGCCTCGCGGGAGCCGAGCAGGCCTGGCACGGGCGACGTGGAGTCGGTTTTGCCGAACCAAGCGAGCCTCCCCCTATTGATTTTTCTGCTCCACGTCATACAATTCATCAATCAATCATTGCAAACCGAGGGACAAGCAAAATGCCGGAATTTGACCAAGAACTTGACGCTTGCGGGCTCAACTGCCCCTTGCCCATTCTTCGTGCCAAGAAATCACTCGCGGCGATGACGTCGGGTCAAGTGCTTCACATCATCGCGACCGACCCCGGCGCGGTAAAGGACTTCGAAGCGTTTTCAAAGCAGACGGGCAACGCCTTGCTCGAGTCGCGTGAAGAAGACGGCAGGTTTTATTTCCTGCTGAAAAAAAACTGACGGCCGGCGTCTTATGTTGTATCTTAACCGGACGGAGCCCGGGAGGGCCGGCGTCCGTGCGCCGCCGTTTTCCAAATGCCGGAGTCGTTCAACAAACACGTCATATCGATATTGCTCGACAATGAAGCGGGCGTGCTTTCGCGCGTTGCCGGGCTTTTCTCAACGCGCGGCTACAACATCGAATCCTTGACCGTCGCGGAGACCGACGACCCGACGTTGTCGCGGATGACCATCGTTACTTTCGGTGCCGACGACCTCGCCGAGCAGATCGAAAAACAGCTGAACAAGCTGGTTGACGTCGTCAAAGTGATGGACCTCAGCAAGCGTGAGCGCATAGAGCGGGAGATGCTGCTGATCAAGGTCAAGTGCTCCGACGGGGAAGACGAACGCGCGCGTCTGGACCGGTTTGTGCAGGAGCACGGTGCAAGCCTCGTCGAGCACGCCGACGGTGTCAGCGTCATCGAACTGACGGCGCCGGCGTACAGCGTTGATGCTTTCATCAAGGCGCTCGATGATTGGGAGATTTGTGAAGTCGCGCGTTCCGGAGTCATCAGCTTGGGACGCGGCGCCTTGTCCTTGCGGATATAATCCCCCGAGCCGTCCGGCGCTTAAACGTTTTTCCGGAAAGGAGACCCACAGAGATGGAAATTTTTTACGACAAGGACGCCGATCTTTCCCTGATAAAAGGGAAGAAAGTGGCGATTATCGGGTTCGGTTCCCAGGGACACGCCCACGCCGGTAATCTTCACGACTCGGGCGTGGACGTCGTGGTCGGCCTGCGCGCCGGTTCGTCGTCCGAGGGCAAGGTTCATTCATCCGGCCTGAAATGCGCGTCTATCGCGGAAGCGGCGGCGGGCGCCGACGTGGTGATGCTGCTGGTTCCCGACGAGAACCATCTTCCCATTTACCGCGACGAGGTCGAACCGAATCTCCGCCGTGGCGCGGCGCTCGGCTTCGCCCACGGTTTCAACATTCACTTCAACCGCATCAAGCCGCGTGAGGATCTCGACGTCATCATGGTGGCGCCCAAAGGCCCCGGTCATCTGGTGCGCTCGACGTATCTCAAGGGGCAGGGTGTGCCGACGTTGATTGCGGTGGCCCAGGACGCGACGGGCGGCGCCCACGCGCTCGCCTTGTCGTACGCCTGCGCCAACGGCGGCGGCCGCGCCGCGGTAATCAAGACCACTTTCCGCGAAGAGGCGGAGACCGATTTGTTCGGCGAGCAGGTGGTGTTGTGCGGCGGGACGACGGCGTTGATACAGGCGGGATTCGAGACGCTGGTCGAAGCGGGATACGCTCCCGAGATGGCCTATTTCGAGTGTCTGCACGAATTGAAGCTGATCGTTGACCTGATTTACGAAGGCGGCATCTCGAACATGCGCTACTCGATTTCCAATACCGCCGAATACGGCGACGTCACGCGCGGGCCGCGCATCATAAACGAGGCGGTGCGCGCCGAGATGAAGCGCATACTCGAAGAGGTGCGCTCCGGGAAGTTTGCAAAGGAATACATAGAAGAACACGAGAAAGGCGCGCAACGGCTCAAGGCGTCGCGTGCCGAATGCGCCGCGTCACAGATAGAGAAGACCGGGGAGAAACTGCGTTCGATGATGTCGTGGATTGACGCCGAACGAGTCGTGGACAAGAGCGGAGACTGAAGCGTGAAGACCAAGCCGGGCGCAAGGCGCGGTATCTACCTGCTGCCCAACCTGATTACCACGGCCTCGCTGTTTTTCGGGTTTTTCGCCGTGGTGCGGGCGCTCAACGGAGATTTTGAAAGCGCTGCGTTTGCGGTGTTCGTGTGCGCGATACTTGACGGTCTTGACGGGCGCGTTGCGCGCATGACAAACACGGTTACCCGCTTCGGTGCCGAATACGACAGCCTCAGCGACGCGGTGGTCTTCGGCTTCGTGCCGGCGTTGACGGTTTATCTGTGGGCTTTCTCCGACCTCGACCTGGGGCAGACGTGGCACCGCATCGGATGGCTGGCGGCGTTTTTCTACACCGCCTCGACGTTGCTGCGTCTTGCACGCTTCAACACGCAGAGTTCGGCTGAAAAGTACTTCTTCAGGGGAATGCCGAGCCCCGTCGCCGCGGTGCTGGTGACCTCGATGGTCTGGACGTGGCAGGACTTCGGATACGAAGGAAGCCGGCTTGTATGGCTGGTGCTCGTCGTCGTCGTCGCGGCGTCGGCAGCGATGGTCAGCAACCTGAGCTACTACAGCCTCAAAGGGCTGCACCTGAAGAACCGGGTGCCGTTCATCGCGGTGCTTGCGATGGCGGTCGGATTTGTGATTGTTGCGGTTGATTTGCCGCGGTTTCTGTTTTTCCTTTCGCTGGTCTATCTGTTGTCCGGGCCGTTTTTGTATCTTTTGCGGCGCAAGCGCAGGTCTTCGCTTCACCCGGGTTCCGATGATTTGCCCGGCGACCGGCGGACGTGAACGTCTTTCCCCGTCACCTTTAGGCTCTCCTCAACCCCGCGCGAACCCGGCGTGAACCCGGCGTGAACCCCGCGTGAACCCCGCATGAACAGTTGGGGGCGTTCCCTCCTTGCACACGGCGGGGAATCGTCGAGGCGGTGATATACTTGCGTTACAAGCGTTCGAGCCGTGCCGCTCGACATGATTCAGACGTGGAGACGCAGACGTAAATGAGTACCGCCCAAGAAAAACTGCTCATATTCGACACGACGCTGCGCGACGGCGAACAGAGCCCCGGCGCCTCGATGACCGCCGAAGAAAAGGTTCGTATCGCCAAAGCGTTGGAGAAGATGCACGTGGACGTTATCGAAGCGGGCTTCCCGATTGCAAGCCCGGGCGATTTCGAAGCGGTGTCCGCGGTGTCGAAAGTCGTTCGCGACAGCCGCGTGTGCGGCCTTGCGCGCGCGGTGGACAAGGACATAGACCGCGCAAGCGAGGCGTTGAAGCCGGCCGCCGCTTCTCGCATCCACGTCTTCATCGCGACGTCACCGATACACATCAAGGCGAAGCTGAAGATGGAGCCGGACCAAGTCCTTGAGCGCGCGGTGTCGTCGGTGAAACGTGCGCGCGGTTATACCGACGACGTCGAATTCTCGCCCGAGGACGCGGGGCGTTCCGACGAGGATTTCCTGTGCCGGGTGATCGAAGCCGTGATTGACGCCGGCGCGTCAACGATCAACGTTCCCGACACCGTCGGTTACAACGTCCCCGAGCAGTTCGGCCGCATGGTCGGCAACCTGATCGAGCGCGTGCCCAATTCCGACCGCGCCGTGTTTTCGGTGCACTGCCACAACGACCTCGGGCTCGCCGTCGCCAACTCCCTGTCGGCTGTGATGCACGGCGCGCGCCAAGTCGAATGCACGATCAACGGCCTCGGCGAACGCGCCGGCAACGCTGCGCTTGAGGAAATCGTGATGACCGTCAGGACGCGGCGCGACGTTTTTTGCTGCGACACCGGTCTCGACACGACTTGCATCGTTCCGACTTCGCGCCTGGTCGCCGGCATCACCGGTTTTCCGGTGCAGCCGAACAAGGCGATCGTCGGCGCCAACGCGTTCGCCCACGAGTCCGGCATCCATCAGGACGGCGTGCTGAAACAGCGCGAGACGTACGAGATCATGCGCGCCCAGGAAGTCGGCTGGCTGGAGAACCGCATCGTGCTCGGCAAGCACTCGGGGCGCAACGCGTTTCGCGCGCGCCTCGAAGAACTCGGCATCACGCTCGAAGGGGAAAATGAGCTCAACGACGCGTTCATGCGGTTCAAGGAGCTCGCCGACAAGAAGCACGACATCTACGACGAGGATTTGCAGGCACTGGTGTCTGAAGCGGGTTTCGAGCAGAGCTTCGAGCATTACCGGCTGGTGTCTCTGAAGGTCACTTCACAGACCGGTGAGACACCGGACGCCGTAATCAAGCTCAAGCTGGGCGACGACGAAAGAGTTGCCAACGCCACCGGCAGCGGCCCGGTGGACGCCGCGTTCAAGGCGATCGAATCGCTGGTGGACAGCGGCAGCGAACTGCTCCTGTATTCGGTGAACAACATCACCACCGGCACCGACTCGCAAGGCGAGGTCACCGTGCGTCTGGGCAGAAGCGGGCGGATCGTCAACGGCCTCGGCGCCGACACCGACATCGTCATCGCTTCGGCGAAGGCTTACGTCAACGCCTTGAACAAACTGCAAAGAAAAGCCGCCCGTACGCATCCGCAGTACGACCATGTTTGAATTGCACCGCCGCAACGCAAACGGCGCCGGGCTCACGTCGCCGGATTGAACCGCCGTGCCGTCCCGTCTCAGCCGCCTCGATGAAATGGGCATCGAGGTCTATGTCCGCCGCGACGCGCCGTCTTCCGCTCCGCAGCCTCCCGCCGAGGCGGAACATGAGGACGCGGCGTCAGGCGTCTCGTCATCCGCCGGCGTTGCTTCCGGTGCGACGCCGCCCGCTTCGCCCGACGCCGAGACTTGGCGGCTTTTGGAGCAGGAGGTTGCGGGCTGCACCGCTTGCGGGTTACATCAGACGCGCACCCAGACGGTGTTCGGCGTCGGCGACCACGGCGCCGACTGGATGTTCATCGGCGAGGGGCCGGGGTTTGAGGAAGACCGCAAAGGAGAGCCTTTTGTCGGGCGTGCCGGCAAGCTGCTCGACAGGATGCTTGCCGCAATCGGTTTCGACCGCACGCGCGTCTATATCGCGAACACGGTCAAGTGCAGACCGCCGGAAAACCGCAACCCGCGTCCCGAGGAACTCGCCGCTTGCAACGGCTACCTGCAAAGGCAGATTGCTTTGGTTCGTCCCCGCGTCATCGTCGCGCTCGGCGGCGTCGCCGCGAACACGCTGCTTCAAAGCGAGGCGCCGGTCGGGAAATTGCGCGGTCGCGTCTATCGTTTCGGCGAAGCCGGCGTTCCGCTGGTTGTGACCTACCATCCCGCGTATCTGCTGCGCGCGCCGCAACAGAAGAGAGCGGCGTGGGAGGACTTGCAGCTGGCGCAGCGCACGGTCGCGGGGGAGGCGCCGGCATGAGCGCGTGCCCTATAGACGTCGTGGGGGACGTCATGGGAGGCGTCGTGGCGCAAGCCGAACGCGCGTCTCGAATCCGCCGGATGCACCCCGGCGACCTCGGGCAAGTGACGAGGATAGAGAACCGCATTTACGACTTCCCGTGGAACCGCAACGTGTTCAGGTCGTGCTTCGGTTCGGGCTATGAAGGCGTCGTCGTCGAACTGGACCGGCGCATCATCGGTTACGGCATCATGCTGGTCGCCGCCGCCGAGTGTCACTTGGTCAATTTGTGCATAGACTTGGGGTTTCAAAGGCGCGGTCTGGGGCGCAGCCTGTTGAGGGCGATGCTGGCTCGTGCGACTTCGCTCGGGGCGAAGCGCGCAATCCTCGAGGTACGCCCGTCGAACGCCACCGCCCGCTCGCTTTACCTCTCGGAAAACTTCGATGAGTTGTCTCTGCGCAAGAACTACTACCCGACGGCGACGGGTCGTGAGGACGCGCTGGTATTGGCTAAATTGTTGTGACCCGTCCTCGCGCCTTTTTCGGAAGGCAACCGCGGCGGACGGGATGAACGGGCTTTCGCGACGGCTTTTCCCGAATGAAGCTTGATCGAAAAACGTTCTCTTGGGCGATGTACGACTGGGCGAACTCGGCTTTCGCCACCGTGGTCATCTCCGGCTTTTTCCCGATTTTCTACCGTGAACAATGGGCGTCTTCATTGCCCGACGCCGAAATCACCCTTACCCTGGCGCTCGCCAACTCGGTCAGCGGCGTGCTGCTGATTCTGTTCGCGCCGTTGCTCGGTTCGCTGGTCGACGCCGGCGGGCGGCGCAAGCGTTTTCTGCTGACTTTCGCGTTCGCCGGCGCCGGCATGACCCTGCTGCTGGGCCTGGTGCCTGAAGGTGAATGGCGCATGGCTTTCATCGTCTATGCCGCCGCGACGTCGGCGTTCATGTTCGGCAACGTGTTCTACGACGCACTGCTGATCGAGGTCAGCGATTCCGCCGATTACGAACGGGTCTCGTCGTTCGGCTACGCGCTCGGCTACGCCGGCGGCGGCCTGTTGTTCGCGGTGCTTTCCGCCCTGCTTATCGGCGCCGAACGCTTCGGTTTCGCCGACGTCGGCGCGGTCGTGCGCGGGGGGTTTTACGCGACCGGCTTATGGTGGCTGGTCTTCAGCCTGCCGCTGCTGTTCTGGCTCAAAGAAGTGAAACGGCCGGGCGATTGGATACGCGAAGGGCTCAGGCGGTTCGCCGCGACTTTGAGCCTGCTCAAGTCCAACAAGACGGTGGTGTGGTTCTTGGTCGCTTATTGGCTTTACATAGACGGCGTCGGCACGATCATCAGGATGGCGGTGGACTACGGCTAGGTGCTGGGCTTCACTCCCGCGCACCTGATGAC
>CAZKLI010000164.1:0-3631 GCA_964553575.1 uncultured Chromatiales bacterium | reverse complement strand
AGAACCGCACCGTGCACGCTCAAGCCGGAGTTACTTGCGCGCGGCTCGCGCGTTATTGCGCTGAGCGCGGTTTGGCGGGACTGGAATTCGTGGTCGGCGTGCCAGGCACCGTCGGCGGTGCGCTCGCGATGAATGCCGGTGCTTTCGGCGGTGAGGTCTGGGAGCGGGTCGTCGCGGTTGACGTTATCGGCCGCGACGGGCGCGTGCGCACCCGGGACGCGGGTGAGTTCGAGGTGGCGTACCGCGCGGTGAAGACGGCCGCCGACGAGTGGTTCGTCGCCGGACGGTTTGAATTGTCCGAAAGCGACCCCGCCGAGCTGCAGGCTCGAATCAAGGAGTTCTTGCGCCGGCGCAAGGCGACGCAGCCGCTGGGGGAGCCGAGTTGCGGGTCGGTGTTCAAGAATCCCGGCGATGCCCGCGCGGCGCGTCTGATCGAGGAGTGCGGTCTCAAGGGGCACGCGATCGGCGGGGCGCAGGTGTCGCTCAAGCACGCCAACTTCATCGTCAACCGCGGCGGCGCGAGCGCCGCCGACATCGAATCCTTGATTCGCCGCGTGCAATCGGTCGTTGCACGGGAGACCGGCGTGAAGTTGCAGACCGAAGTCAGGATTATCGGGGAGGAAATTCAATGAGCGGCGTTGACGCCAAATGTTTCGGACGGGTCGCGGTGCTGATGGGCGGCTGGTCGAAAGAGCGTGAGATCTCGTTGCGCAGCGGGAACGCGGTGTCGTCGGCGCTCAAGCGCGCCGGGGTCGATGCGTTCGAGGTGGACATCGACGGCGGCGCCGGACTCTGCGCGCTCGACCGCGATCGCTGCGACCGCGCGTTCATCGCGTTGCACGGGCGCGGCGGCGAGGACGGCGTCGTCCAGGGGGCGCTCGAGGCGATGCGCATTCCTTACACCGGCAGCAACGTGCTCGGTTCGGCGCTGGCGATGGACAAGATGATGAGCAAGCGCGTGTGGAAACAAGCCGGATTGCCGACTCCCGGCTTTGTCGAGCTCGCTTCGGGTTTCGACGCCGAGGACGTGGTCGAGACCTTGGGGTTGCCGCTGGCGGTCAAGCCCGCCCTGGAAGGGTCGAGCCTCGGCGTCAGCCGCGTTGATTCGGCGCAACGGCTGTTCGACGCTTGGCGCGAGGCGTCGGCGTACGAAGGGCCGGTGATCGCCGAACGCTGGATAGAGGGCGAGGAGTACGCCGTGGGTTTCTTGAACGACCGGGTCTTGCCGCCGGTGAAGATCGAATGCCGCGGGCGCGAGTTTTACGATTACAAGGCCAAATACGAGGACGCCGCGACCGAATACTCGTGTCCCAACGGCCTGTCGGCGGGCGAGACGGCCAAGCTTCAGTCGTTGTCTTACCGCGCGTGCGACGCGCTGGGCGTCACCGGGTGGGGGCGGATTGACTTGAGGCGCGACCGCCGCGGCGGATTCTGGCTGCTCGAGGTCAACACCGTTCCCGGCATGACCGACCGCAGTCTGGTGCCTCGGGCGGCGCAAGCCGAGGGCATCGATTTTGAACAGGCCGTGCTTGAGATTCTGGCGACTTCGTTGAACGGCGGAGGGTCTGATGAATAGTCTCACGGCGGGCGCTAAGAAGCGTGTTTTCGGCACCGCGGGGGAGAGGCTCGCCGGTGCGGCGCGCGCGTTTGAACGGGCGGCGTTCGTGTTCGCCGTCGCGGCTTTGATCGCCGCCGCGTTCATGCATCGTCACCATTGGGCGCCGCTGCTGTTGCCGCAGGTCAAGCACGTGCAGCTGCAGGGGCGGTTCATCCACATAGACCGTCTTGAGGTCGAGCAGTTGGTGCAAAACGCTCTCGGCGAGCATTTTTTCGACGCCGATCTGCACGCTCTCAAGCTTTCGCTCGAAGCGTTGCCGTGGGTCAGGCGTGCGCGCGTCGCACGGGTGTGGCCGCAGACCCTGCACGTCGAGATAGAGGAACACGACGCCGTCGCGCGTTGGGGCGTTGACGCGCTGCTCAGCGCCGAAGGCGAGGTGTTCAGACCCGCCGAACGGCCGGCCGACGCCGGCTTGCCGCTGCTTTACGCTTCTTCGGACGCGGCGCCGACCGCACTCAGCCGCTACCGCCGGGCACGCGAGCTGCTTGCGGGCGACGACGGCGCGGGAATCAAGGCGTTCGGCGAAGACCGCCGCGGTTCGTGGCGCTTGTTGCTCGATAACGGCGTTTTGGTGAAGGTCGGCGACGGTGATTGGGACGCGCGGTTTCGCCGCTTTGCCGCGGCTTGGAGCGGCGGCTTGAGTGCGCAGGCCACGCGGATTCGCTGCGTTGACCTCAGGTACCCCGACGGGTTCGCGGTCGCATGGAAAGACCGGAGCGGGAGCTGCGAGTGAACGGCGTGAAAAAAGCGATGGGAATGAAAGCCGAAGAGAGAATTCTGGTTGCGCTCGACATCGGCACGAGCAAGACCGCGGTGATCGTCGGCAGGGACGGTGACGGGCGCGACGTCGAGATAATCGGCGTCGGCGCCTGCCCGTCGAGCGGATTGAAGCGCGGCGTCGTCATCAACATCGAGGAGACCGTCAACTCGATCCGCCGCGCGGTCGAGGAGGCCGAACTGACCGCGGAAACGCGCATCGGCGAAGTTCACGTGGGCGTCTCGGGCAGCCACATCAAAAGTTTCAGCTGCGAGGGCATGGCGCCGATCAAGGACAACGAGGTCAGCCAGACCGACGTTGAACGGGCGATCGAAACCGCCCAGGCGATGCAGCTGCCGGCCGACCAGCAGGTGCTGCACGTCTTGCCGAAAGACTTCTCGATCGACGGGCAGGGCGGGGTCAAGAACCCGATCGGCATGTCGGGTTACCGCTTGCACGCCAACGTCCACATGGTCACGGGCGAGACGCATCCGATCAACAACGTCGTCAAGTGCGTCAAGCGCTGCGGCCTCGATATCGCGGACATCGTTCTCGAGCAGATTGCGTCGAGCTACGCGGTGCTCGACGACGACGAGAGCGAGCTCGGCGTGTGCCTAATCGACATCGGCGGCGGCACCACCGACATCGCGGTGTTCCAGAACGGGGCGGTCACCCACACCGCGGTGATACCGATCGCCGGAGACCACGTGACCAACGACGTTGCGGTAACGCTGCGTACGCCGACCAAGAACGCCGAGGAGATCAAGCTGAAATACGGCTGCGCGCTCACGCGGTTCGCGGGCGAAGAGGAGACGATCGAGGTGCCGAGCGTCGCCGAGCGCCCGCCGACGCGCCTGCGCCGGCGGGCGCTCGCCGAGGTGATACAGCCGCGCTACGAGGAGCTGTTCAAGCTGGTGCGCAAGGAGCTCAGCGAAAAAGCGCTCGACGACCTCATCGTCGCGGGATTCGTGCTGACCGGCGGCAGTTCCAAGATGGAAGGCGTCCCTGAATTGGCCGAAAGCGCGTTCAACGCGCCGGTGCGCGTCGGCAAGCCGCGCACCGGTGTGACCGGGCTGGTGGACATCGTGAGCAACCCGATTTACGCGACGGGCGTCGGCCTGTTGCATTTTGCAAAAAGCAAGGCGTCGGCCGACGCCGGACGCGGGGGTTATCCGCAGTCCGGCGCCGGTTCGCTTTGGCGAAACCTGAAACATTGGTTTCACAAACATTTTTAACCAAAGGAGACAATCCCATGT
>CAZKLI010000163.1:0-8442 GCA_964553575.1 uncultured Chromatiales bacterium | reverse complement strand
TCGCAGAGCAGAGATGAAGGGCGGGACTGCGGGCGCCGTTGCACTGGCTGTCGCACTGATTGCCGCGACTTTTTGCGCACAGGCACAAACGCCCTTGCTGTCGTTCACCGATTCCGATGGAGATATCTCCGCCCGTGAAAGTGAAACGGCCGTTGCACAGTTCGACCTCAGCTCATCGCTACAGAGAACGCTCACCGTTCACTACACCGTCACCGCAGATTCGGCCGACGCCGGCGATTACGACGCCGGCAGCGGCATGGTCACAGTGCCCATGGGGGCAATGACCGGAGAAATTCGGATTCCCATCATAGATGATGAAGACATCGAACCGCCGCGCGAGAGCTTCCACCTTGATTTAGTTCTTTCCGACGGCTACGAACTGGGAGAACGGCCCGGATTGACAATCAACATCATGGAAGGCATCTGCGACAGAACGCAGGAAGTCCGTGACGAGCTTAGTAGCGGGCCTTGCCACGAAGTAAGCAGTAATGATCTGAGCAGTTTCAGGGTATTAGGTTTGTCTCGCCAACTCGGAAACGTTGAAAGCCTTAAAAGCAAGGACCTCTCCGGTTTGGAGAATCTGGAACAACTGTTCATGTCAAACAACCGGTTGACCGACTTGCCGCAGGGGCTGTTCGACGACTTTCCCGATAACTTCGTCAGGCTGGGGCTCGACGGCAACCTGCTGGAAACGCTGCCGCCGGGCATATTCTCCGGACTCTCCGGTTTGCAAGCGGCTCATCTGTTCAACAACCCCGGCGCACCTTTCAGGCTGTTTCTGCACTTGGAATCCGCCGACGAGACGGAATTGTCAGCGTCGTTGACGGCGTTCGACCCGGCGCCGGTCAGACTCACGTTGCCCCAAGGGGCGCCGTACAACCTGGAGGTCAACCTTGAGGTGTCCGGCGTCACGCTATCCGACAATCCGGTGGTGATTTCCACGGGCGCGACGCAGAGCGAATCGTTCACCGTGACCAGGACGCAGGGCGTGGATTCGTTCAGGATCGGCTTTGCTGAACCGCAGCCGCCCAACAATTGCCGGAACAATCATAAAATTCAAGGGCAATGCGTCACCGGTATTGAAGTCGTGGGATTACCAATCTCCTACGTCCAGGGCGGAACGGGGCCTCAGGTGTCAACGATTCAATTCACCTCAGTCCCGCAAAATCCGCCCACCTACAGTGCGGAGTTGGAAGAAACGATTGACGTGAACGTAATCTTCGACAAAGGGTTAATCGTGACATCCAACGGAGCCACCCCGCCGACGCTGGCGTTGCAGGTCGGCGCCAACCGACGCACCGCAACTTACGTGCCGCACCGCAGCGGCGGCAACGTGCTGAGTTTCAGTTACACCCTCATGGATGATGATCTTGACGAGGACGGCGTCAGCGTCGCGAGCGCCGGCTTGCAACTGAACGACGAAACCATCACCGACGTCTTTGACCGGGCCGCGGAGCTGACGTTGGCGGCGCATTTACTCGCCGACCGTCCCGAACACAAAGTCGTACCGAGAATAGTCTCGTTGTCGTTCACCTCTTCCGACGGAAGAACCGATTCCACCCGTGAAGGCGTTTCTCCCCGTGAAGGCGAAACGGCCGTTGCGGTTTTCGAGATTACCCCGGCACCGACGCAACCGGTCACCGTTCACTACACTATCAGCTACGATAGCGCCGACGCCGAAGATCATGAACATATCCCCCTAGACAGCCGCGAGGTGGTGGTGCCTGCAGGTGAGATGAGCGGAACCATCAGTATTGAAATCAGGGATGATACCGACATTGAACTGATGCGCGAGCGGTTCCATATTGACTTGGTTCCCGCTGCAGATCAGATTCTGGGGGCACGGCGCAGACTGACGGTCGTCATCTGGGAGGGAGTTTGCGACAGAACACCGGCGGTAAGAGACTTTATCGTGAACCATATCTTCGAGGCGCACTGCTGGGAGGCCTACAATGTACACGCCTTTAACACACTTCTGCGGCGAAATGGCTTCACGTCGTTGACGTCTTTAAGGGAGAAAGATTTCCTCGAATTCTACAATCTCGATACATTAGAACTGCAGGAAAATCAGCTGACAACCTTGCCGCCGGGCTTGTTCAACGGCCTCGATGATCTTCGAACGCTTCACCTGTACGGCAACCCCGGCGCGCCTTTCAGGTTGACGCTGCACTTGGAATCCGCCGACGAGACGGAACTATCGTCAGCGTTGCTGACGTTCGACCCGGTGCCGGTCAGGCTCGCGTTGCCCCAAGGGGCTCCGTATAGCTTGGAGGTTGGCTTCGAGGTATCCGGCGTCACGCTATCCGACAATCCGGTGACGGTTCCCGCGGGCGCGACGCAGAGCGAACCGTTCACCGTGACCAGGACGCAGGGCGCGGATTCGTTCACGATCGGCTTTGCCGGACTGCCGCCGCCGCCCAATGATTGCAATAACAACCGCAGACACGAGGGGCAATGCTTCACCGGATTTGAAATTGGGGAATCACCTGTCGCCTATGCGCAGGACGGAACGGGCCCTCGGGTGTCAACGATTCGGTTCACCTCAGTCCCGCGAACTCCGGGCGCCTACAGTGCGGAGGCAGGAGCGACGATTGACGTGAACGTGGTCTTCGACAGGGGGTTGATCGTGCCGTCGTTCCCTGTCGGATCAAGCTCACCGACGCTGGCGCTGCAGGTCGGCGACAACCGACGCACCGCAACTTACGCGCCCTCCCGCAGCGGCGGCAGCGTGCTGAGTTTCAGTTACACCCTGATGGGGAATGATATTGACGAGGACGGCGTCAGCGTCGCGGCCGGCGGCTTGCAACTGAACGGCGCGACCGTCGCCGACGTCTTTGACCGAGCCGCGAACGTGGCGTTGGAGAGCCGCTTTCTCGATGATCGCCCCGGGCACAGGATTATGGCGAGAGTGACGTTCACCGACGCGAACCGATTTATTGCATACCGTGAAGGCCAAACGGTTGAAGCGGGTTTCGAGATTACCCCGGCGCCGACGAGACCAACCACCGTTTTCTATGCTATTGACTACGACAGTGCCGACGCCGGCGATCATGAATTCATTCCCGCCGACGGTCGCGAGGTCGTGGTGCCTGCAAGCCGGACGACCGGAACCATCGAGATTTTAATCATAGACGATGAGGACGTCGAACCGGTGCGCGAGATTTTCTACCTTGATTTGGTTCCTTCCGCCGGCTACATGCTGGGAGACCGGCCTAGATTGAAGCTCGAAATCCAAGAAGGCGTCTGCGACAGAACGTCGCAAGTCCGTGATACCGCCTTAGCAAGGCTAAGGGCTGACCGCTTCATTCTCGGCCATTGCAGCGACGTGACTTCGGGGCATCTGAGACAACTCAGGGACCTCAATTTAAGCAGCCGACTCGGAAACCTTGCAACCCTCAAAGGAAAAGACTTTTCCGGCATGAGAGAGCTGAGAGAACTGCTCCTGTCGAACAACCGGTTGACCGAGTTGCCGCCGGGCATATTTTCAGGGCTCTCCAATCTGCGAACGATGCATTTGTTCGGCAACCCCGGCGCGCCTTTCAGGCTGGTACTGCGTTTGGAACCCGCCGACGGGACGGAGCTGTCAACGGCGTTGCGGAGGTCCGGCCCGGTGCCGGTCAAGTTTACGTTGGCCGAAGGGGCGCCTTATGACTTGGATGTTGATTTTGAGCTGACAAACGTCAGTGTGTCCACCAGCCCCGTGATGATTATTGCAGGCGCTACGCAGAGCGAGCCGTTCACTGTGACCAGGGACGAGGGTGCGAATACGATTGCAATCGGTTTTGTTGAACTGCCGTCGCCGCCCGCTGATTGTCCGGACAATGAGAAACACGAGGAGAAATGCTTCACCGGTTTTGAAATTGGCTTCGATTCCGAGGAGCCGTTCGTTTTGAGCGTCGGCCTGCGGCTCAGGGTCAAGGTCTTTCTCGAGGGCGCACTGGAGTAGCGTGCGGCGGGTTCAGCCGAATCACCCGGTGATGTATTGTTCAATCGGTCAAGCAGCTGAAAAGCGGTTCTGGACGTCGAGCCGAAGCCGGCGGCACCCGCTACCGATGAAGTATCTTAAGCGGCTTGAGGGCGCGGCCTGATTTTGTCTCATATCTACTGAGCCTGTACAGATGCTTGAATCCCCCGGCGTTTTAAGGTAAATATACCGCCCGCCGCCGTTTCCCGTCGCCGGACCTCCGGCCGAGCGCGCACAACATAATGATTAAAGTCAACGACTTAAGCAAGCGTTTTGGCACCTTTACCGCGGTTGATTCTCTCAGCTTCGAGGTCAACGTCGGTGAGGTCCTCGGTTTTCTGGGCCCCAACGGCGCGGGAAGGTCCACGACCATGAAGATGATTACCGGCTTCATGAAGCCGTCCTCGGGCCGGGTCGAAGTCTGCGGTTTTGACATCGAAGCTCAGGCGCTTGAAGCCAAGCGGGTCATCGGTTACACGCCCGAGGGCGCCCCGGCGTACGGCGAGATGACGGTGCAGGAGTTCTTGAAATTCGCTTTGGCGGTGAGAGGTCTCGACGCGCGTCGGCGGCGAACGAGTTTGGACGACGTGGTCGGGAAGCTTGAACTCGGCCAGGTTCTGCACCAGCCGATCGAGACGCTGTCCAAGGGGTTTAAGCGCAGGGTCGGGTTGGCGCAGGCGCTTGCGCACGATCCCAAGGTGCTGATCATGGACGAACCGACCGACGGGCTCGACCCCAACCAGAAGCATCAGGTGCGCAAGCTGATCAACTCGTTGACCGCCGACAAGACCGTGGTCATTTCGACCCACATCCTTGAAGAAGTCACCGCGGTGTGCACCCGGGCTTTGATCATATCCGGGGGAAAACTTCTGGTGGACGCGACCCCGGAGCAGCTGCTTGCGCGTTCGCGCTATCACAACGCGGTCAGCATGATCGTCGAGGACGCCGAAGTCGCGGCCAAACTGGAATCGCTTCCTGCGGTCAAACGCGTCGAGAACAACGGGCGCCTGTGCGTGTTTCCGTCGGGCGCCGAACCGCTGTATCCGGTGGTCGAACGCTTCATCAGGGAGCAAAACCTCAAGGTCGGCGATTTGCGCATGGAGAGCGGGCGCCTCGACGAGGTGTTCCGGGAAGTGACCAAGGGGGAGACCTCATGAAAGCGTTGCTTGCGGTGTTCAGAAGGGAACTCGGCAGTTACTTTGCGACGCCGATTGCTTACGTGTTCATCGTGATTTTCCTCGTCATGAGCTCGGTGATGGCCTTCTACCTCGGCGGGTTCTACGAAAGCAGGCAGGCGAACTTGATTGCGTTTTTCGTTTACCACCCGTGGCTTTACCTGTTTCTGGTGCCCGCGCTTTCGATGCGCCTGTGGGCTGAAGAACGCAAAAGCGGCAGCCTCGAACTGCTGATGACCCTGCCGATCACGACCGGGCAGGCGGTCGTCGGCAAGTTTCTCGCCGCGTGGTCTTTCACTACGTTCGCTTTGCTGCTGACCTTTCCTCTCTGGATCACCGTGAATTATCTCGGAGATCCCGACAACGGCGTGATTCTCTCGGCCTATTTGGGCAGCCTTTTGATGGCGGGAGGATTTCTCGCAATCGGTTCGTGCATTTCGGCGACGACCAAGAATCAGGTCATTGCGTTCATCATCAGCGTCGTCGTCTGCTTCTTGTTCTTGCTCAGCAACTTTCCGCTGGTTCTGAACCCGTTGCGCGCGTGGATGCCTCAATTGCTGATAGACACCATCGCTTCCTTGAGTTTCATCAATCATTTTTCCTCGATCAGCAAGGGTGTCATCGGTCTGCGCGACCTCGTCTATTTCGCGTTGATGATCGTGTTTTGGCTCAGCGTCAACTCGATCGTGGTCGAGATGAAGAAAGGTGATTAGGCCCAATCCCAGAACGGTTCGCCCCGGCGGGCGGGGGGAGACGCGCAAGTGAAGCTCAATCTTTCCAGGGGCGGGCTGATAGCGGCGCTTGCGGTCTTGTTTTTCGCGTTGATGATCCTCAACAACGAATTGCTGCGCGGCGTGCGGATCGATCTGACCGAAAACAAGCTGTACACCTTGTCCGAAGGCACGCTCAACATACTCGAGCAAATTCAGGAGCCTATCAATCTGTACTTGTTCTTCTCGGAGAAAGAGACCGAGTCGTTGCCGCAAATCAGGAGCTACTACGACCGGGTCAAGGAAGTGCTTGAGGAATACCGCTTGCTTGCGGGCGGAAAGCTGAAGGTGCACTACGTCAACCCTGAAGCGTTTTCTCAGGAAGAGGACAGGGCGACGCAACTCGGCTTGCAAGCGGCCTCGGCCGGAGGGACCGAGAAGATCTATTTCGGTCTCGCCGGCACCAACGCGCTCGACACCACCGAGGTCATCCCGTTTCTGCAGCCCGGGCGCGAGAATTTCCTCGAGTACGACCTCGGCAAGCTGATTTACAACCTGATACACGTGAAGAAGCCGGTGCTGGGGTTGATGACCGATTTGCCGATGTACCCGACGCGGATAAACCCGGCGACCGGGCGGATGAACGAACCGTGGGTCATCACCCAGGAACTCGAGCAGCTGTTCGACGTCGAGCTGGTCTTTACCGACGCTGAAGAAATCGCCGGGGAAATAGACGTCCTGATGGTCGTGCATCCGAAAGACCTGCCGGACAAGACGATGTACGCGATAGACCAGTTCATCATGCGCGGGGGGAAAGGCCTGTTTTTCGTTGACCCGATGGCCGAGGCCGACGTTCCTCCGCCGGTTGCCGACGAGCCGGCGCGCGACATAAAGAGCAGGAGTTCCGGTTTGAACCGTCTGTTCAGCGCTTGGGGGTTCAGCGTGGACGAGGACACGATGATCGCCGACCCGGCGAGGGCGTTGCAGGTCAGCTTCCAGGGGCAGGAGGGGGGGGGTACGATCAGCCACCCGTCGGCGCTGGGGATGCGGGCGCGGGACTTCAACCGCGAAGACGTGGTCATGAACGCCCTGGAGACGATCCATCTTTACCTGGTCTCGCACGTCAAGGTCGAGAAAGAGGCCGAGGTCGAGATGACGCCGCTCATCCACACCACCAAGCGGGCGATACCGGTGCCTTTGCCGCGTTTCCATTTCATTGCCGACCCGCGCACCCTGCTCGAGGGGTTTAAGGCGGAAGGCGTCGAATACCCGATTGCAGCGCGCATCCAAGCGAACTTCAAAAGCGCTTTTGACGCCCCCCCCGAAGACGAACCGGAGAAAGACGAAGAGGATGGAGATGAAGGCGAAGAAAAAGACGGCGAAGATCAAGGCGAGGAAGAGCAGGCTGAACAAGACGCCGCCGCCCAAGACGCCGCCCAAGACGCCGCCCAAAACGACGACAAGGAACACCTCGCCGAAACCGCCCAACCGGGCGTCGTTACGGTCGTCGCCGACGTTGACGTGCTGAGCGACCGGATGTGGGTGCAAAAGCAGAGGATATTGGGCCAGTCTTTTTCGATTCCGTTCGCGAACAACCGCGACTTCGTGATCAATTTGGTGGACAACCTGTTCGGCAGCAAGGACTTGATCGGCATCCGCAGCCGCGCGAGCTATTCCCGCCCGTTCACCCGGGTCGAGGAACTCGAGGAGGAGGCGAGCCGGAAGTACCGGGCGACCGAGAAAAGCCTGCAAAAGGAACTGCAGGAAACCGAAGCCAAGCTTCAGAAATTGCAGGAACAGCGCACCGACAAGAAATCCGCGCTGCTGACCGCCTCCCAGCGCGCCGAAGTGAGGAAGTTCCAGGAAAAGAAAGTTGAGATCCGCAAGAAATTGCGAAACGTTCAGCACCAGCTCAACAAGGACATAGAAAACTTGGGCGCCACGCTCAAGGCCGTCAACGTCGTCGCGGTGCCGGCGGTCGTGATTGCCGTGGCGTTGCTCGCCGGCTTTGTCAGGGTCAGGCGGCGCAAGCGGAGCGCCACGGCGTGAAAATCGGGCGTCTCATCGTTTTTGCGGCCGCGTTGGCCGCGGCCGGCGCCGCGGTGTGGCTGGTCGGCCTTGAGCGTGAAGAGCCGGGTGCCGAGCCGCTGTTCCCGGAGTTGACGATCAAGGAGCTGAACGCGGTCAACCGCGTTGAAATCGTTGAGCGCGCGTCGTCTCCCGTCACCGTGTATTCAACCGGCGACGGGGAATGGCTGGTGGCCGAACGTCACGACCACCCGGCGGATACGATCAAGGTGCGCAAGCTGTTGTCCGAAATAAAGGACGCGGAAAAACTCGAGCGCAAGACCTCGCTTCCGGAGCATTATGCAACGCTCGGCGTCGCCGACCCGCGTAACGACGGCGCCGGCGTTTTGCTGGCGCTCAAGACCCCGGACGCAACCCACGAGCTGATTCTCGGCAACCCGAGCAAGCAGATCAGCGAGGGACGCTACGTCAGAAAGCCGGACGAAGCCGAAAGCTGGCTGGTGAACGTCTCCTTGCAGCTGCCGGACGCGGCTTCAGATTGGCTCGACGTCGAGATCCTGCATAT
>CAZKLI010000162.1:0-14135 GCA_964553575.1 uncultured Chromatiales bacterium | reverse complement strand
GACCGGAGTAATCGTCTTGTCCGGTTTGGTGGTTTATCTGAGAATCAAGCACGCTTATCATTTTTTCTCGGATATGCCGGTTAAGCGAGTAGCGTTTATCGCGTCTCTCGCGCTGTTCGTCGGGTTGGCGTCCCTCACGCCCACCCGGTTGGGCAACATGGACAAAGTGGTGCAGGCTTCCATCGGCGCGAAGCCTCCAGCCTTGTTTTCGAAGACCGGCGTGGAAATTCTGGAGGGGAGTACTCGGGGGTTCGAGAAAAGCGCCAACAGGCGCTTGACGATGTGGGGCAACTCGATACCGATGTTCAAGGAGCACTTTCTGTTCGGCGTCGGATTGGGCAACTGGACGGTTCATCACGCGGCGTATCAGTCGTACTACAAACCGGATATGTTGCTGATGAGAAACCAGTACCACGCTAATGCGCACAACGACTACATCGAAATCTTATGCGAGCTGGGCATTATCGGGTTTGCCTTGTTTATCTGGGTGATTGTTTCGCTTTTCAGGGTGATTCATCGCTTGCTGCTGCACGACGAGGAGCGATATTTCGTGCTGGCCATGCCTTTTGTCATAGCGATTTCGGGAATCTCGGCCAACGCGGTGTTCAGTTTTCCTTTGAAGCAGCCGGTGCCGATTTTCATGGTGATGATTTATATAGCGGTACTTTCAAACTTGTACGGGAAAGCCGTCGAGGGCGGGCGGGACTATACCCCGCCGTCGCCTCCCCTGCCTTTCCGGACCGCCGCCGCCGCCGTCGCCGTTCTTGCCGCCGTCGGCTTGTTTAAGCTGCAGTACGATTGGTATCACTCGGAAGTTTATTACCGTCACGCCGTAATCAGCATGAAAAATCATAAATACAAAGACGCTTACCTTGCGGCCAAACGTGCTTACGCGCTTAATCCTTTGCGAACAAACCTGTTGTGGACCCAAGCGACCGCAATGCTTCAGCTTGGGAGGAAAGGGTTTTACAAGCCGGCCGTTGAAATGCTGGAAAAAGTGGCTGAGGCCAGATATTACTCGTCGAGTACGCTTCTGAACTTGGCCAGCGCCTATCACAAAGTTGGTCGGCATCAAGACGCGGTCGAAGTCATTTCAGAGCTGGCCCGGGTCCAGCCGATTGGTTTTCCGGTGAAATACCAACGTGGTATCTTGTTGATCAATTCCGGTCAATACGAAGAGGCGATTAAGGATTTTGAAGTACTGCGCAGGCACTATTCCTACATTTATGCAGGGCTGCGTGATGAGAAGAAGAAAAAAAACAGGCAGGCGGAATTGATGAAAGTGGAAAAGGTGCTCGGGCAAGCCAAGCTTGCGATACAGCAACGAAATAAAAAGGCGGTCGTCGGGAGCGCTTCCTGATTCCCCTTTGATGCGGACTGCATCGGCCTATCGGGTTTTTGACCCTTGATTTTTTCTCGTCCAGGAGGAGGAGCGGTTCAAGCCGTTCCCCGCCTTGCTTCGGCGGGTTGCGCCGCCCCTTGAGGCGACCTGGGCCGACTTGGACGGAAACGCCCGTCCCGTGTGTTTCTTGCCTTGCGCCGCCTGCGTATCGTCTGAACGCCGTGAGTTGGCGTTTTTCCCTGCAAGCACTACAATAACCGCTTGATTTTAATCAACGTCGAGGGGATGGCGGCATGCTCAGTTTGCGATTGCCCCTGCGGCAGGGGGGGGGTGCAGGAATACAGACAATCAACGCGGTGGCGGCTCGAACCGCCGCGGTCGCGTTGCTCATTGTCTGTTTCTATTACGCTTCCTCGCTGTTCTGGCGCGTGTTTTACCCCGAAGGGTTTCGTCCGTTTGTGCCGGTCATGGGCAACGTCGCGGTGACCAAAGTGACCGGCGCGCGCGGCAAATGGAATTGGTTTTCCGATACCGCGGTGGCCGCCAAGCCCAAGAAACCCCCGCCGTCGCGTATCAAAGCCAACTTGATCGGCGTGATTGCGATGAGCAAGCAAAGCGGCAGGGGGCTGGCGCTGATTAAATACAAGGGAAAGGAGGAGATTTACCGTGTCGGTGATGAGATTGCCGAAGCGACGGTGTTGACCGAGATAGCGGGCAGCTACGTGACCTTGCAGCGCGACGACGTAACCGAGACCCTGGAGATTGAGAAGTCCACGGCGTTGCTCGGGGATAAGAAACAAAAAGACAAGAAAGGCAAGAAAGCCGGGAAGAAAGCGCCGGAGAAAAAAGACGCACCGGCGCTGCCCGAATCCCCGGAGACGGTGGCCGACGCCAAGACGTTCAAGAACCTCCTGCGCAAGGAGCCGTTGCAGCTGCTGAACCTGTTCAGCTTCGAACAGGTCGAAGTCGGCAACCGAACCGGCTTCAGCCTCTCGGCCAAGCGCGAGGATGGGCGCAGCATGTTGGATTCGGTGGGCTTGAAGGAAGGGGACGTGGTGGTTTCGGTGAACGGCACGCCGGCGTCCCAGCTGCCATCCAACCCCCGGTTGTGGAAAGCGGTTTTGAAAGCGAATAAAATCAAGGCCAAAGTAATGCGGGACGGTGCCGAGACCCAGGTGGTTTTCTGACCGGCCTCGCACGCCGCCGACGACGACATCAAATTAAGTTCAAACGTGTTTCGCTTTCGAATAAAGAAAAAAACCTGCGTCAAGCGCTGCCGTGAAGCGGTTTGCGTGCTGCTGATCGTGCTGATGCTTGCGTTGCCGCCGCCGGTGATTTCCCAGAGCCCCGACGAGGTTCCGGAAGCGGTTGAGGCGCCCGACGGTTCAGACGCATCCGACGACTCCGACACCTCCGATGGCGCCGCTTCTCCCGAGCCGTTGCTGCTCAACTTCCGCAACGTCGAGATTCGCCAGATTATCGAAAGCGTCGGCGAGCTGACCGGAACCAACTTTCTGATAGACCCGCGGGTCAGGGGCAAGGTTACGATTCTTGCGAACGAGCCGGTGCCGCAAAGCGCGCTTTACGACGTGATGTTGTCGATCCTCAGGATGCACGGTTTTCGCGCGGTTAAGATCGAAGGTGAAAACCTGACCCGTATTCTGCCGGGCAACGTTGCGGCGCGCTTCAAGCCCGAGCTTCTCGACGGCGACCCGGCCGGGGAATCCGAGAGGCTGGTTACCACGATCATCAGGATCAAGCATCTCGGCGCGGCGAGCATCGTTCCGATGATCAAGCCGCTGATGACCCCCGAAGCGCAGGTGCTGGTGCACAAGCCGACCAATCACCTGCTGATTACCGAGGTCAACGCGAGCCTTGAGCGGGTGCGGAGGATTATCGACAGGATAGACGTCGCCGAGCTCGACGATTTCGAGATCATCAACCTCGTCTATGCCGACGCCAAGGACGTCGTCGGCCTGGTGCAGCGCGCGAGCAACAAGAACGTGCGTCATCTGGTTCAGGTCATCGCCGACAACAAAGGCAACCGGGTCATCCTGACCGGCCCTCTTCACGTGCGCCGCAGCTTGCGCGCGTTGATCGCCGAGCTCGACACCGAGACCAGCGTCGAAGCCACCGGGCGCATCAAGGTAATCAATCTGCACTACGCGCGCGCCGAGGACGTCGAGAAAGTCGTCAAGGGGCTGCTGAGTTCGACCGAGTTCATCAAGACCCTCGGCGGTGAAGACGAAGACGTTGCGGTCGAGGCCGCGCCCGCGAAAAAGCCCGCCGCCAAGAAAGACGACAAGAAAGACACCGCCAAGAAAGAAGACAAGCCCGCCGAACAAAAGAAAGAGGTCAGGAAGACAACCAGCACCAAGCGCAACTACGTGATTCAGGTGGACAAGGCGTTGAACGCGCTGATTGTCGGCGGGCCGCCGAAAGTCATCGCCGCGGTCGAACGCGTCGTGCGCGAGCTCGACGTGCCGCGCCCGCAGGTGCTGATCGAGGCGATTTTCGCCGATACCAGCGAGCAGAAGAGGGTGGAACTGGGCGCCCGGTTGACGGGAGGACAAGACGACATTGGAGGAGGCACGGTGTTCCGTGCAGGCCCCAACAGAACCGACAGACCTGCACGAGGCGTAGGAGTTAATTATCCGGGTGGCGAGACCGGAATAAGCATTGGGGGTCAAGCTTTAATCGACGGAAACATTCTCAATTTTATATTCAATTTTCTTCGAACAGACCAAGATTCGCGTGTTTTGTCAACGCCGTCTATCCTGACGCTGAACAACGAAGAAGCGATGATTGACGTTTCGGACGAGCTGTCAATCGAGACGGGACAAATTGATCAGGCGTCGGATACAGGCCGTATCTCTACAACTTTTGAGCGGCGAAAATTCGGCACAACGTTGAAAGTAACGCCGCAAATCACCAGAGGGAATTCAGTGCGCTTGGACATCGAATACAAAACCGAAGACGTCGGCAATCGTACTGGGGGAGATACTCGACCGGATACGAAAAGTCGCGAGGTCAAGACGACGGTGCTGGTCAACGACGGCGACGTGCTGGTTCTGGGCGGTCTGTCGAACGAATCGGCGACCGAAGGCGAGAGTCGAGTGCCGCTGCTGAGCGACGTTCCGATTCTCGGCCATCTGTTCAGAGACCGCGACAGCGCCCGCAACAAAACCACGTTGATGGTGTTCATCCGTCCGTTGATACTGCGCAACGCCGACGACGGGGCGGCCAAGTCCCGCGAGCGTTACGCCGAATTGCGTCTCGAGCAGCTGATGGACGCGCAGGCCGAAGACAGTCTGTTGTCCGAGGAAGACCCGATGGTGCTGCCGGGGTTGCCGAGGAAAGCCGAAGAAGCTCGCCCGGTCAAGCGCAAGAAAAGAGTCATCAAACGCAAGAAGCGCCGCAGCGGCAACGACAGCGGCTGATTTTGCCCGGCGCCTGAGCCGATGTACGAGAAGCACTTCAATTTTTCCGACAATCCGTTCACGATCGCGCCCAACCCGCGTTATCTTTACCTGACCGGCCGCCACCGCGAAGCGCTTGCGCACCTGACCTACGGCCTGCGCGAAAACGGCGGTTTCATCCTGCTGACCGGCGAGGTCGGCACCGGCAAGACGACGGTGTGCCGTTGCCTGCTCGAACGCGTCCCCGACAACGTCCACCTTGCGCTGGTGCTGACGCCGGCGCTCGGCGTCAACGAGCTGCTCGAAGCGATTTGCGACGAGTTCGGCGTCGCCCATGAGAAAGGCGCGACCACCAAGGGACTGACCGACGCGCTGAACCGCTACCTGCTCGATGTCCACGCGCAGGGCCAGCGCGTGGTCGTCGTCATAGACGAGGCGCAGAATCTCGACGTCGCGGTGCTCGAGCAGCTGCGTCTTTTGACCAACCTCGAGACCAACGAGCAGAAACTGCTGCAAATCATCCTCATCGGCCAGCCCGAGTTCCTAGAGCAGCTCGAGCGGCCCGAGCTCCGCCAGCTGTCGCAGAGAATCGTCGCCCGCTTTCACCTGACGCCCTTGAAAGCCGGCGAGGTGCAGGCTTACGTCGCGCATCGCCTGAAGGTTGCGGGCGGCAACGCTTCGATCTTTCCGCGGGCGGTCTTGCTGCGCATCGCGCAGCTGAGCAAGGGCGTGCCGCGCGTAATCAACCTGCTGTGCGACCGTGCTTTGCTCGGCTGTTACGTGCAGGAGAAACACCAGGTTGACATGCGGACTCTGGAGCAAGCCGCGCGCGAAGTGTTCGGCGAGCGCAGGGCCCCGCGCAGGAGAGCGGGGCGCGGGTGGGAAATGCAAACTTTCCGCAAACGCCGCTGGGCGATGCCGGCCGCCGCTGCGATTGCGGTGGTCGCGGTCGGCGCGGGAGTCTATCTGCAGGCGCCGGCGTTGAACGTCGAGCGATGGGGCGCGTTTCAGCGTTTCGTCGCCGGCGAGGCGCCGCCCGCCCCGGAAAATGCACCGGCGATCTTAGTCGAGCCGCCTCAGGCGGCCGTTTCGGCGCCTGCCGAGGTCGCGGTCGCAAAACCGGCGACGGAGATCGAGCCGCCGGTTGCACCGCTGACTTGGGACTCGCTCGCGCAGGAGGAACACAGTGAAGCCGGGGCGTATCTCGCGCTGTTCAAAAGCTGGAAAGTGGACTACTCCGCCGCCGAGGCGCAGGCGCCGTGCGGGTTCGCGTCGCGCAACCGGCTCGACTGCTGGCACAAACGCGGGAAATGGCGGGATCTGGAGCGTTTGAACCGTCCGGTGCTGCTGAAGATGGCCACCGACGAGGGGGTGGTTTTTTACGCAGCCTTGCTTGGAATCAACAAAGGTGATTTGCGCCTGGGCCTCGGCGACCGTGAGATGAAAGTCGCCCGCAGCGAGATCGAAAAGCGGTGGACCAACGAGTTCACGCTGTTGTGGCGTCGCCCGCCGGGGTTTGCGCGAACACTGCGCCCCGGCGACAAAAGCAAGTTTGTCTCTTGGGTCAAGGAGAGGGTGTCTCAGGTCGAAGGGCGCAAGGTTTCCCATCGCCAATCCTCGGGTCAATCCCCGGGTCAACCATCGGGTCAACCGTCGGCCCAATCGTCGGTCTATAATTTTGCTTTGGTCAATCGCGTGCGTAATCTACAGCGCCGCTGCGGTTTGCGCGTTGACGGCTTGGTCGGGCGCGAGACGGTCATCATGATCAGCGGTCTGACCTCAAGCGTGCCCACGTTGTCGAAAAGTTCAAGTCGGCGGTGTCCTCGCCGGTTGAACGTGTAAGCCGTGTCCTACATCCTTTCAGCGCTGAAGAAAGCCGAGCAGGAAAGGCACAGCGGCGACGTGCCCGACGTGCTGACGCCGCAGGCCGTCGAGGCGGAACCGCCCGCCCGGCGTTCACCGAGGTTGTATTTCGTCGGCGGCGTTGCGGCGGCGTTGCTGGCCGGCCTGTGGGCGGTCAACGTGCTTCGCTTTGACGGCGCTCTGGACGGTGCAGGGGGTGAATCGCTTGCACCGCGGGCGGCGCCTGCCGCCGCCGTCCCGCCTCGCGGAACCCAGAACGTTTCACCTTCCGGCGCCTCGGGGGTCTCGCTTGGCCTGAGTCGGCGCATGGTCCCCAGTCCGTCGCCCGGCCTTTCACCCAACATTCCACCCAACTTTTCACCTGGGGCGGTGCAGGCGGAAATCGGCGCCGCCCCTGCGTCGCTCTCACCCGCGGTGCCCGAAGGCCTTTCGGGCGACGAGCCTGTCTTCGGCAGGCCGGGCGGAGAACCCGGTATCAAATCCGGCACCGCGGGGGCGGTTCCGCAGTGGGCTAGGGAGTGGCCCGCGGGCGACGTCATTCCCGACCTGGCCGAGTTGCCCCCGTCTTTGCGCAAGAACATGCCGCCGCTCAAGCTGACCGGGCATTTATATTCGCTGGGGCACCCGAACGCGCGCAAGGTCATCCTCAACGGCGCGGCGCTGAAAGAAGGGCAGTATCTCGACGACGACCTGATGGTCAGTGAGATTACGCCCGACGGCGTGATTCTCGATTTTCACGGGCGCTTGTTCCGTATAGGCGCCGACCAGATGTTTCGTTGACGCCGCGCCCCAAGCTATGCCCCAAGGTCGTTTTTCATTCAAGTTCGCGCAGAAGCACGGTGTGTTCCTGAACCAGCTGCCTGAGGGCGGCGAAGTGCTGTGCCATCGTCCCGGGGTGTCGGTCTCGGTGTTGCAGGAAGTCAGACGCTGGTGCGGGCGTGAGCTGCCGGTGACGATGCTCGAGCCCGAGTTGTTCGACAAGACCCTGCAGCAGGTCTATTCCGACCGCTCGGGCGACAGCCTGTCCGAGGTCGAGGGGATGATCGGGCTCGACGAGGTCGCCGCGGCGTTGCAGGAGCCTGAAGATCTGCTCAAGAGCGAAGACGACGCGCCGGTTATCCGGATGCTCAACGCAATCTTCTTTGAAGCGATCAAGCAGAAAGCTTCCGATATTCACATCGAGCCGTACGAACGCCAGCTGCACGTTCGCTTCCGCCTCGACGGCGTGCTCAAAAGCGTGCTCACGCCGCCGGTGCAGATCGCGCCGCTTCTGGTGTCGCGCGTGAAAGTGCTCGCGCGCCTCGACATCGCCGAGAAGCGCGTGCCGCAGGACGGGCGCATTTCGTTGCTGCTCGGCGGTCGCGCGGTTGACCTGCGCGTCTCGACGCTACCTTCAAACTACGGCGAAAGGGCGGTGCTGCGCATCCTCGACAAAGGCGTGGAGCAGCCGAGCCTCGACGGCCTCGGCATGGGCGAGGAGACTCAGCGGCGTTTCAAGCAGATGGTGCAGCGCCCCCACGGCATCGTCCTGGTCACCGGCCCGACCGGCAGCGGCAAGAGCACCACGCTGTACGCGGCGCTCGCCGAGATAGACCGGCGCCAGCGCAACATCATGACCATCGAGGACCCGATCGAATACAACATCGAAGGCATCAGTCAGACCCAGGTGAACGTCAAGGCCGGGATGACTTTCGTGCGCGGCCTGCGTGCGATTCTGCGCCAGGACCCCGACGTCGTCCTGATCGGCGAGATCCGCGACAAGGAAACCGCCGATATCGCGGTGCAGGCGAGTTTGACCGGGCACTTGGTGCTTTCAACCCTGCATACGAACACCGCGATCGGCGCGGTGACCCGTCTGTGCGACATGGACGTCGAACCGTTTTTGCTGACCTCGACCTTGCAAGGCGTGCTCGCGCAGCGTTTGGTGCGGCGGCTGTGCCCGGAGTGCCGCGAACCCTACGAGGCCGACGTCGAGCAACTCAAGCATTGGGCGATAGACCCCGCGCGTTTCGGGGAAGAGCGGCGGATTTACCGCGCGAAAGGTTGCAGCGCTTGTCACAACACCGGTCACGTCGGCCGTTTCGGCTTGTTTGACTTGATTGCGATGGACGACCAGCTGAGGCAGATGATTCACGACAACGTGAGCGAAATCGAGATGGAGAAGTACATCCGCCAGTTCAGCCTGAGTCTGCGCGACGTCGGCCTCGAACACGTCAAAGCGGGGGAAACCTCGCTTGAGGAAGTGCTCGCGGTCACCCTCGACTTCTAGATTCGACGCCCAAGTACGATTTTAGGGCGGCGTTCCCGCGACCCGCGCGATGCTGCTTCGTTTTGCCCGCTGTACGGCTTGGGCGTTGCGGCCCGTGCCGTCTGAGCTCCCGCAACCCGTGCGGGACTGCTTCGCTTCACCTGCGTCGCCCGTGCCGTCCGCGGCCTTTGAGGCGCCTCGTCGCCACGTGCTTGCGTTATACTTTTCTCCACGATGCAAGCGTACAACTATTTGGCTTACGACCGGCGGGGCAAGTCGCAGAAAGGCGTCATCGAGGGCGATTCCGACCGGATGGTGCGGCAACTGCTGCGCGAGAAGGGCTTGACGCCGGTGAAGGTCACGCAGGTGCGTCAAAGCCTGTCGCTGCTGCGTATGCGTGAACGCATCCGGCGCAACGACCTGATGCTGATTACCCGCCAGCTCGCGACCTTGTTCGGCTCGGGAATGCCGCTCGAGCAGAGCCTGCGCCTGATGGCCGAGCAGGCCGAGAACGTGACGGTCAAACGCTTGGTGTCGAGCGTGCGCAGCCAGGTGACCGAAGGGCGGAGCCTCGCTTACGCGCTGAAGAACTCGCCGTACTCGTTCCCGGCCGACTATATCGCGACGATTTCCGCGGGCGAGGAGACCGGGCATCTGCAGGAAGTGCTCGAGCGTCTCGCCGACGACGTTGAAGTGCAGGGGAAAGCGCGGCAGTCTTTGACGACCGCCTTGATTTATCCTTTCTTGATGCTGACCGTCGCCCTGACGGTGATCGTCTTGTTGATCGTCTATGTCGTGCCTCAGGTGACCAACGTGTTCACGGACATGAATCAGACCTTGCCGTTGCTCACGCGCGGGCTGATTGCGGTCAGCGACTGGCTGCAGGCTTACGGCCCCTATCTGTTCGTGCTGCTTTTCGGCGCCGGCGTGGTTTTTTCCCTGGCGCTGAGAAATCCCGCCGTGCGGCTGCGCTGGGACGGCCTTATGCTGCGCGCGCCGCGCATCGGCTACTGGGTGGTGCTTTCGAACGTGTCCGGGTGGTCGCGCAGCCTCGGAATGCTGCTCGGCAGCGGCGTGCCGGTGCTCGAAGCGATGAAAATCGCGTCGGAACGCGTGCACAACACCGCGCTGCGCGAATCGTTGGACCTGGTCTCCGAGCGCGTGCGTGAAGGCGACAGCCTGCACAAGGCCCTGACCAAAGCCGAGCATTTCCCGCCGTTTCTGATCCACATGGTCAGCAGCGGCGAGTCGAGCGGCACTTTGGACGGCATGTTGCTCAAGGTGGCCGACTACTACGAGCAGAGATTGAAGACCGTCATAGACGCGACGCTGAAGCTGTTTGAGCCGCTGTTGGTTATAATGATGGGCGGCATCGTGTTGTTGATCGTATTGGCCGTGTTGGTGCCGATTATCGAGATGAACCAACTGATTTAGCGAGGCAAGGTCTCGCCGTGGAGGAACGAAGATGAAGAAATTATGCATTACTCCCGTGCGCCGGCGCGGGGGCAAGCGGCAGCGCGGGTTCACGCTGATTGAGATCATGGTGGTGATCGTGATTCTCGGGGTTCTCGCGTCGCTGGTGGTGCCGGCGATCATGGACAGGCCCGACCGGGCGCGCATAGTCCGCGCCAAGCAGGACGTGCGCACGATCAGCAACGCCCTGCAGATGTACCGGCTCGATAATTTCGACTACCCCGGAACGCTCGAGGAGCTGGCGACCAGCGGCAACAAATACCTTGAGCGCGTGCCGTCGGACCCGTGGGGGCGTCCTTACAACTACAGCTACCCGGGGCATCGCGGCAGCGCCAAATTTGATCTTTACAGCTACGGCGTTGACGGCGCCGAGGGCGGCAACGACCTCGACGCGGACATCGGCAACTGGAACCTCGACAAGTAAGCCGCGTCCTCCGGTTACTTTCCCGTCATGCAGCCTCGCGTTTTGAACGCCCGCCGGCGCGAGCGCGGATGCGGAACTTCCGCGGGTTTCACCTTGATCGAGGTGATGGTCGTGACAATCATCATCAGCGTCATCGTCGCGGCGGTTTTGTTTTCGGTTGACATCACCGGCGGGCAGAAGACGCGCACCGCGGTTTCCGACGTGCAGCTGCTGATGCAAGGGCTGTCGAACGAGGCGATTCTCGAAGGCGGCGAGTACGGCCTGAGGTGGGAGCGCAAGGGACAGAGGTTCGTGCCCGTGGTCGGGAAAGGGGACGGCTGGTCGCCTTATTCCGGCGTGCCGGGCGAGCGCCCGAGTTTCAAGCCGGTGTCGTGGAAAGGGGTCGCCGACGCGGTGATTACCGTGGACGGCGCGGTTTTTGACGAGCGCATGAAAGACGACGAGAATTTTTACGCCGGGTGGGACAAGGAAAAAGCGAGCAAGGCGCCGTTGATCAGGTTTCTGCCGACCGGTCTTTGGGAACCGGCGGGAGAGATTGAATTTTTCGTCGGCAACCGGCCTTACGCCCGGCTCGAGTGGACCGCCGCCGGCAGGATGAGCTTTGAGCATGGCGACGCGCCGTAAAGGCGGGTTCACGCTGATCGAGGTGCTGATCGCGGTGCTGGTGCTCGCGATCGCCCTCGGTGCGTCGCTCAACGCGCTCGGCAACTACGTCAGGTTCCAGACCCGCCTGAGCGGCAGCTACACTGCGCACGGCGTCGCGTGGAACGCCTTGATGCAGTGCTACGTCGCGTCGGTGCAAAAGGGCGGCGACGATCAGGGCGAGGTCAGCTGCGAGCTGTCGGGCATCGGGGAACAAGGCGGCGTTGATTGGCCGTGGACCATAGAGACCGATGAAATCGAGGATCAGATGCTGTTCTACGAGATCACCGTTTCCTCGGCGTCGCGCGACGAAGTGCTCAGCCGTTTGCAAGCCCTGATGAACCAACCGCTTTAGGCGAATGAAGCGTTTCGGCTTCACCCTGATCGAGGTGCTGATTGCGACGGCGATTTTCGCCGTTATTTCGGCGATTACTTTCCAGGGGATACAAAGCTCGATCGAGGTCAAAGGCAGGGTCGAGGGGCGCGCCCGGGAATTCGTCGAAATGCAGCTGCTGTGGACGGTGCTGTTTCAGGATTTCCTGAACATGACGCGCCGCCCGATTCGCGTCGAGGGCGACAGCGAGCCCTACCCTGCGTTTGACCTCGACCCCGAGGACGACGAGGACTGCGCGGTGAGTTTCACCCGCGCCGGGCTCAAACGCAGCACGGCTTTGCCCGCGGGGATGCAGCGGCTTTCCTATTGTCTCAAGGGTGACGGCCTGTACCGGGTGGTGTGGCCGGTTCTCGACCGCCCTTCCGACGTCCAATCTCAGGAAAGCCTGCTGCTTGAAGGCGTCGCGAGTTTCGACGTCTTTCCCGTCCCGGAAAATTTCGACCCGACCGCCGAGAAAGAAGGTTCTTCCTCTCCGACCCAAGTTCCCATTAGCAAGAAAGAGGAACTGCCGGTGGCGGTGCGGGTCGTGCTCGAAGTAGAGGGGCAGACTTTCGAACGCTGGCTGCCCGGCGGAGAGGAATACAGATTGAGCCCGTGATGGTGATCGGGGAGCAAAATATCCGCGGCGTCGCGTTGATCAGCGCCATGGTGGTGGTCGCGGTGGTTTCGGCGTCGGCGGCGCAACTGCTGTATCGCCAGAGCATAGACGTCGAGCGTTCGACCCGCATCATGAGCCGGGAACAGGCGTTTCTGCTCGCTTTCGGGCTCGAGACCTACGCGCGCCATCTTCTCAGGAAGGATAATCCAGCCTACGACTATCGCTACAGACACGCGCTGTACGAGGAAGGCGACCCGAGAACCGAGGAATGGTCGTGGCCGATTCCGAACCGCGACATGCCCGACGAGTGGCTCGAGGCGTTCCAGCGCATCAAGCCGACCGTCGCCGCGCGTTTGGACGATTTGTCGAGCTTGTTCAATCTCAACGGCGTTCACGGCGCGATCTTGACGAGAACCGGCAAGGACAAAAAACCTAACAAATGGGAAGAAATGTACGAGGGCGTGTTCAAGAGATTGTTCCCGCCGCCTGACCCCGGCGATCTTGATGCCGATCAGCCCGACGACTTGTGGAATACGCTGCTCGACTGGTTTGACCGCGACGACGAGGCGCTCGACGGCGGCGCCGAAGACGAAACGTACCTCGAACTCAACGTTCCCTATCTGACCGGGAGGACGCGCATGGCTTGGCCCGAGGAGCTGCGTTTGGTCAGGGGGTTCAACGGCAGGGTCGCCGATCGTTTGCTGCCACAGGCTTCGGCGCTGCCGGACGGACGGGTGAAAATGAACATCAACACGATCGATCTGAATCTGCTGCGGCATATTCTCGAGAGCCTGCCCGGGTTTGACAGAGACAGCAGTAACGCCGCAGCCGATATCATCGGGGAAATCGGCAGCCGGCGCGCAGACGACGTGTATTTCACGACGCCTGCCGGCCTGAAAAGATTCTTGGACAGTTATAAAGGCTACATAGACGACCGAAGCGTGAGAAAAGCAAACCGGGTTGCCGATTTTTTCGACGTCAAAAGCAATTTTTTCCTGTTCTCGGCGTGCGTGCGGTTCGGTGCGCGGGAACGGCCGATTGAAATACAGAGCCTGCTGCGCCGCGAGAAAAATAGAGTGGTTGTTCTGCAAAGAAGGATGGGTTCAGGCTATTATAAGGGGGAGCGGTGCGGGTAGAGTCTCCCGCAGCCGGTTCGGCGGCGATGGAGAGTCTATTCGCCGGGCGGGTTTAAGGACGCTGAGAATTCGATGAGTACATGGAAAATAGATACTGAAGGACGGCTGACCGCGTTGGCGCGGGGCGGCGGCGAGGCCGGCGTGTGGGTGCCGTCGGAACAGATCGTGTTTCACCGCGCCGAGTTGCCGCCCGGGCGGCAGAAAATGTGGGAGCAAACCGTGGCTTTCGCGCTTGAAGATCAGGTTGCTGCACCGGTCGAGGATCAGCATTTCGCCATCGGTCGCCCCGGCGAGGACGAGGAGAAAGTTCCGGTCGCGGTCGTTTCCCTCGACCGGATGCAGGCGTGGGCCGACGCTTGGGATGAGCAGGGCGTCAGACCGGGCGCCGTTTGGCCCGACGTGCTCGCCGTTCCTTTTGAAGAAAAGCGGCCGGCGTTGTGGCACGAAAACGGCCGTTGCCTGTTGCGTCTCGACGCGCAAACCGGCCTTGCCGGCTCGCCCGAGTGGATTCACTCGGTGCTCGAAGCCTGCGGACAGTCCGGTGAGATGCGCGTGTTCAGCGACGCCCCCCAAGCCCTGCCCGAACCCTGGCGCAC
>CAZKLI010000161.1:0-3237 GCA_964553575.1 uncultured Chromatiales bacterium | reverse complement strand
CCGAGACGCCGGGGTTTGCCGGGTCGCCGTCGAGGTTTGATATGGGGTCGCTGGGACTTGGCGTCGAATCGCCCGGGCTCACGCCGCCGGTGTTCGTGATGCTGGATTCGACTTCAGCCATGAGCGTGTCTCGAACCGGCGCGCTCCTGTCACAGATGCCTTCCTTGATGATGACCAGTGTGGTGGTTGGATCGGCAAGGATGTAATCGTCGCTTTTGACCAGCGATAAGACCAGTGTCTCGCGCGGCGGTTCGATTTCTTCATCTTCGTTGAGCATGAATCTGATTTGATCTATGAAACCTTCTCTGGGAAAACCTTCCGGAATCGTAAAAGAGCCGGTACTGATTGCATCGCCCGCGGTGAAAGCATACTTGACGGTCGTGTCTCTCAACGCACGTGGAATAATCTCAAGCGGCCACTCGAACTCTTCCCCTTCCTTGACCTCGACCGTCGTCGGGGGCGCGACCGACAGGGTCGGCAACGCTCTCTGCGCTTCCGCCGTCGGGTGGCCGGAAACCGCGATGATCAGCGCCGAGACCGCTGGGATGGCTCTTAAACGCATCGGGGTTTGCACAACGAGGCGGTTGCGGGGCGCCTGTGCAGGATGTCGTGACAACGGCGTGAAAATAGGTCTGCTTCGCAGACGCGGCCCGGTTGTAGTCGGTTTTTGTTCACCCTCGCTGTCAAGTTTGTTTTACTTCCGCGTCAAACGTGGGCATTTTACCCCGTAAGCCCGCGCCCCAATAAGACTCGGGCGGATTCCGACAGAGTTCGTCCGTCGTTGCGGGCGTTCCTTGCCGGGACTTCTCGACCCGCCGAAAAGACGCTCTCCAGCGTCGCCGCTCCCGCCGCCTTTCAGTAAAATAGCGGCGCGGATTCACCGTGAAATCGGCGCTTGGCGGCCGGGTTGAAACGCGGCAGCGTTGCGGACTGATGAGGAACGGAAAACGGGCGATGCTTTTCGACAAAACCAAGAAATACGCCGTATTGGCGTTTGCGCTGGTCTGCCCGGCAAGCGCGGGTCTTTTATACGCCCAACCGGCACCGCCGGTAACGCCGTGCGTTGACCTCGGGAACAGTCCCACGCTGAGCAACGCCGCACCGTGTTATTTCGACGTCTCGTTCACGTTGACCGAAAGCATTCCGAATGTACCCTCCGGCCTGAGCACGAGTCCTTTCGTCATCTACAGTCCGCTTGCTTGGGATCCTAGAGCCGACGCCGTCGTCAGGATGGAGGTTGAGGATGAGCTCAGGCAATTCGCCACAAGTTGGTGCGTCGCAACCGCGGGGTTGTCACGGATAAACAGGATCACGCTCTATACCGACGGGCGTTTGGGTGACTTCAGGCTGATCAACGGTCAAGGCCGCGGGAGAGCGGTGTCGGGCGGTTTCCGTTATACGAGACCCAGTGCGGTTGTCTATAAAGACGGTTTCGATTATCGCATCCCAAATGACGGCAGGCAATTAAACGCCGCGGTGGCTCACGAGCTCGCTCACGCTGCATTGAAGATTTATGATGAGTACAGAGAAGAGGTTTCCGACAGTCTGAGCAGCCGTTGCTCCCGGCCCCGGATGAACGACGATCCGCGTGAGACCATCATGAACGCTCATTGGCGGTACCAAAGGTTCAGCGTCGCCTCTGATTATGCCGCTTCTACCCCCCCACAAACGGCACAGTACAGATGTTATGAGAAATCCGCATGGGAGACGTTGGTTCAACCACCGTCCCAAGACTTAGAAGCCTCGATTTCAATCAACTCCGACTGGCCGAGACGGCGATATTTCACCACCATTCCCGAGGGTATCGAGATGACCCCCCAAGCAACATCTTTCAACGGCACCCCCGAGGCGGATTATGGATGCCCGGAGCCCGATTCGACCGAACTTGGTGACTTGGTGACTTGGGCGAGCGACGCCCGACGCGTCGTGATGCTGATTGACAATTCGGGCAGCATGACGGGAGAGCCGACCGGAATGGCCAGACGCGCCGCCCAACAAGCGGTTCATACGATCGCCATAGAGAACCGCCCGATACAAGTCGCAGTCGTCGAGTTCGGCGAAGTGGCGAGTGCGGTTGAGTTCGGCGAGGTCAGCGAGACGGGGTTTGCGCAAGGGCCTTTGACCATGCTCGGCCATCGCTTGGCGACGACTCGCGACGATGTTTACAGCACGCGGATTTCCCATATCTCCGCAACGATTGGGGGCTTACCCCCTCCGAACGGCGGCACCGATTTCCAAGCCGCTTTGGAGGCCGCTCAAACGCTTTTGGAAATCCCGCCCGGCGACGCGCAAGGCATGATCATCATGCTCTCGGACGGCCAAGCCGACACGCCCGATACGTCTTATTTCCGGGAAAACGACGTTCCGATTTACACCGTGGGCATTGGTGACTACGTTGACGCCGGCGTCTTGCGAAAAATAGCGGGCGATACCGGCGGTGAATCTGATTTCGAGACCGAGAATCTGGACCGGTTGCCTGACATTTTCAGAGGTTTTTTGTACGAATCGGGCATGGTGGACAACAATCAGATGATTTCGTCGGACGAACTCTCGTTGGCGGCAATCGGCTTCGTTCCGCCGCCGACCACGTTCAGCTCGGTGATATCGGGGATGAGCGAGTCGGTCAACTTCGTCTTGAGGCGGAAAGACGGCGCGGTGCTTGAAGCGTTCACGCTGACGCGTCCCGACGGCGTCGTGATCGACAAGGCCTACGCGATGAGCACCACAGTCGTCGCTTACTTGGAAACCTCGATTCAGGCGAGTTACAGCGTCAGGTTTCCGTCTCCGGGAAGGTGGACCGCGAGCGTCAAGGGCGACGGGGATTTCACTTATGAAGTGACGGCTTACAGCCTGATTACCGCCGGTATCAGCGCGGGCGCGGTTGTCCTGTCCCATGCGTCGGAAAAAACGGCGATTACGTATCCCGAGCCGATTCCGATCAGCGTCAACGTCGAGGGCGTCAAGCGAATCGTCGGCGCCGACGCCGTCGCCGAAATCACCCGGCCCGACGGCACGGTCGTCGCTCTCGACCTCAGGGACGACGGCGAATCTCCCGATGAGACGGCCGAGGACGGCGTTTATTCGGGTCTGTTGGGAGATTACGATCAAGACGGCGTGTATGACGTCGAGGTCGTCGTTAACAACCTTGAGGGCAGAGCGTGGCTCGGGGAAGAAGACGCGCCGCCGGGCTCGGCGCCGCTGCAGCCGGCGCCGGTGTTTCAGCGCATCGTGCGTGAC
>CAZKLI010000160.1:0-1659 GCA_964553575.1 uncultured Chromatiales bacterium | reverse complement strand
CACCTGGGCATCCTGCTGGTCGAAGTCGGCGTCGGTGTCACGATAGCCGGGGTCGTCGTTACCGTGTTCTACCTGTTCACCAAGGGAAGAACCGAAGAAACCGGGGGGGCGCCGTGAACGATTTTATTCAGGCGGCGGCGGGGCATTACGGCTACTTGATCGTGGTTGCGGTGATGATGATTGGGCTTTACATCATGATTGCCTACGGCAACCTGATCAAGAAATTGATTGGCCTCGGCGTGTTTCAAAGCGCGGTCTTCGTGTTGTTCATACTGCTTGCCGCGGTCGGGGGCGCGATGCCGCCGATTCTGGGCGAGGCGGGCGGCGTCTATGCGAACCCGTTGCCGCACGTGCTGATACTGACCGCCATCGTGGTCTCGATCGCGACCACGGCGCTGGGGCTGGCGCTGGCGGTCCGGGTCAACGACGCCTGGGGAACGTTGGAGGAAGAGGAGATACCCCCCCTGAGAAACGAGCTGGGAGACAAGTCGGGAGACGAGCCGGGAAGCGAGCCGCGGGGCGAGCACGACTAAGGCGGGCTACGTGCTGCGTCACCTGCCGATTCTTGTCGTCATCGCGCCGCTTTTGAGTGCGCCGCTTTGCATCGTCCTGCGCCGCTTCGAGACCGCGGTGCGGCTGCTCGCTCTCGCCGTCGCGGTCTTCGTTCTGGCCTGCGCCGCCGTGATGTTCATCGAAGCCGCCGGCGGTTTCGTCTGGCACTACGAGCTCGGGGGCTGGCCCGCGCCGTGGGGCATCACCTACCGCGTGGATCTTCTGGGCGCGTTGTTTGCGCTGCTGATTGCGCTGATTGCAAGCGTCGTCGCCCTGTTCTCCGTGCGCGGCTCGGCGCGCGAGGGCGGCGGTTATTTCTCCGCGCTGTTCCTGCTGTGCGTCGCGGGGATGCTCGGCATCGTCGTCACCAACGACCTGTTCAACGTCTTCGTGTTTCTCGAGATCGCCGCGCTTTCGTCCTACGCGTTGATTGCGTTGGGGCGCGGCGGTGCACCGGCGCTCGCGGCGTACCGTTATTTGATGATGGGCGCGGTCGGCGCGACTTTTTTCCTGATCGGCGTCGGCTATCTGTACATGATGACCGGCACGCTCAACATGAGCGACCTCGCGCTGCGCCTGCCTGAGGCGGCGTCGAGCCGCGTCGTCGTCGCGGCGCTGGCTTTCATCACCGTCGGGCTTGCGATGAAAATGGCGCTGTTTCCGCTGCATTGGTGGCTGCCCGACGCCTACACGTTCGCGCCGTCGCCGGTGTCGGCGCTGCTCGCGGCGGTCTCGACCAAGGTCGGCATTTACCTCGTCGTGCGTCTGTTCTTCGGCGTGTTCGGCGCGGACGTCGCTTGGGAAGGCACTGGCTTCGGTGCGGCGTTGCTGTTGTTGTCGTCGGTCGCCGTCGTCTTCGCTTCGGCGGCGGCGGTCTATCAGGACGACGTCAAGCGCATGATGGCGTATTCGAGCGTCTCCCAGATCGGCTACGTCACGCTCGGCGTCGGCCTGGTCTCGGCAAGCGGCGTCGGTGCGTCGCTGGTGTACCTGTTCAACCACGCGCTGATCAAGGGCGGGTTGTTTCTCGCGCTCGGCTGCGTCGTTTATCGACTCGGCGGTTGCCGCATCGAACGCTTCGCCGGTCTCGGGCGGCGAATGCCGTGG
>CAZKLI010000159.1:0-6096 GCA_964553575.1 uncultured Chromatiales bacterium | reverse complement strand
TCCTACCGTTGAGTTCATTCGCGAGCATAGCGGCCATGTAGGTCTTTCCGAGGCCGACAACGTCTGAAATGAATACTCCTCCGTATTCCCCAAGAATCTTTTTCGCGTTTAAAACGGCCTGTTTCTGATATTCCAAACGTTTAAATTCAATAGGGAAGTACTTGGATTCAATTTCTTCTACTTGGAAGAGCTCGTCTTTAAAATACTCGTAGAGAAATTTTAGATAGAGTTGATAAGGCGTGATGGTTTGGTTGAGCCATGTTTTCTGTTCGATGGTGTCAACGTATCTTTCTTTTACATCAACGGCATCCTCCCAAAGCTCATCAAACTTTTCTTTAGCAAATTCATAATCAGTGGGTTGTTTAAGCTCCACGTTGAACTCAAGATTATCCACCAAGCCGGACTGCGTGAAATTGCTTGAACCGGTGATAATGCGCCCGAGATCACGGTCTTTTTCAGCGAATGACATAATGTAAAGCTTGGCGTGGATATTTGCCGACGGATATGCCCTGATTTCCAGCTTCCCGTTTCGCAGCCATTCCAGAAATTTTTGAATACCTTCTTCGACTTTCTTACTGTCTTCGGAGTTTTCCATCTCTTGGACGAGCAAGCTTGAAAAATGTTTTTTGGTTTCTGCATGGGATAGTTGAAGTCGTTGTTGTGCTTGGTTTATCAAATCCTGCGTTTTTTTATCAGTGCTGATGCCAATGAGAATTCTGATTTTCTTCGTTTCTTCCAGCGATTTATAGAGAGCATGAAATCCACTGGTGTAGAAGTAACCTACAAGGACGTCAAAGAATTCAGTGTCTTTGATCAGCACCTTGAATCTCTCGAGGAGATTTTGCCCTTCTTCATTTGTAATGAACGTTCGGTCGAGATGGCTGGTCATGGTTGTTTCAATGAATTATTGGGGTATTGGTCACTGGCGCCGGCGCATCGGATTTTCGACGCTCCCGCCGTTCCGGCGCATATTCTAACGGGTGTTTGCCCGGTTTCGCTTTTCGGTGCGCCTTTAGCGACGTGGCTCGTGAAATATGCCCGCGGCAAGTCAAAGAATTCTCTCCTTGATTTCACTGAGCGTCAGCCGCTGTGATTTGAGTTTTTTTATCTGTGCAACCCTGTCGGCCATCTCCGGCGAGTAGAGTTGGTAGCCCGATGCGGTGACGTCGGCCACTTCCAGCAAACCTTGCTTGGTCCAGTGGCGTATGGTCGAGTTGTTTTCGCCGACCCTTTTCGCCAGTTTGCCGATTTTCAGCAGCCGGTCGTCTTCCCATTCTTCGGTTTCCCCTTTGGCCGCCGTGAGGTAAATGTCCAGCGAGCGGTTGACGGCTCGCGCGATGATTTTCAGGTAGTCGTCTTTTGCATCGCCGCGCTGTACTTTCTCAAGCGAGGCGATATAGGCCATCCGGGAGCGTTTGCGGATGATGGCCGTGGGGTAGCCGCACATCAGCAGAATCATGTTCATCAGCAGCCGGGCGGTGCGGCCGTTGCCGTCAATGAACGGGTGAATCGTCACCAGCCGGTAATGTGCCTCGGCGGCCAGTTCGACCGGATGCAGATCGGTTGCCCGCTTCAGCCAGTTTGCAAATTCAGCCATCAGGTCGGCCACTTTAAGCGGGTGAGGGAATACAAAGTCGGAACCCTTAACCCTGATCGGTACTCTTCGATAGCGGCCTGCGTTATCGTCGTCGATGCTTTTCAGGACGATTTCATGAATGCGCAGAATGTCTTTCTCGTTTATGTCGCGCGGCTTTTTTTGGACTTGCGTCTTCACCCAATCCACCGCGTGGGCGTGGTTGGTGGCTTCCAGATGCTCGATTAGGGACTTGCCGCCGACGGTCAAACCTTTCTCGACCACCAAGGCGGTTTCGAGCCGCGTGAGCGTGTTGCCCTCGATCGCGTTGCTGGTGTAGGTCAGCTCGACCCGGAACCAATCGTCTAGGTTGCGTACCAGCTCGTTCGGCAACGGCCGGAAAGCGTCGAGTTGCTTTTTCTTTTCGGTCAGTTCGTCGTAGTTCATGATTAATAAAGTATAAACCATGACGTCACGGTTTATGGAAAGTATCAGATTCAGCCTGGCCCGCCCGCCCATCTCTTTGAGATTGTGCACCAGCGGGTCCGGCAACGGCCGGAAAGCGTCCAGTCGCTTCTTCTTTTCGGTCGGTTCGCTGTAGCTCATGGTCGGTAAAGTATAAACCATAACGTCATGGTTTATGGAAAGCGCCCGGAGAATGCTTGTCCGGCCAAGGCGGGGTGTCGCCGACGGGTCCCGGTAGGTCATTGGGCCAAACGCTTCGCGTGCAGACCGCCTTGTGTCTGCAAGCAACCCGGCACCGGGTCTATGGCAAGTCGGCGGGGAGGCTCCGTTTGGAACGATGTCTGAGACGCTCGATGACCGGCGCTGCAAGGTACAGCGTGACGAACACGCCGGCGGCGGCAACGACGATGCTCGGGCCCGACGGGGTGTCGAACCGCATCGAAGCGAAAATGCCGACGACGACCGAGGAGGCGCCGATAACGGCTGCGGCGGCGGCCATCGTTTCGGGCGAACGCGCGAGCTGACGCGCGGCGGCGGCCGGAATGATCAGCAGCGAGGTAATCAGCAGGACGCCGACGACGCGGATTGACATCGCGACGACAACGACCATCAAGAACACCAGCAGCAGATGCACGGCGAAAGCGTTCACCCCCTCAGCCCTGGCCAAGTCCTGATGGAGGCTCATCAGCGTCAGTGCCGGCCAGTTGGCGACCATCAGGCCGAGCACCGCAGCGCCTCCGCCGTAGATCCAATACAAATCTCCGGTTGTGACGGTCAGAACGTCGCCGAAAAGATAACCGTGCAAATCAAACCCGGGCTGGTCGAGGAAGCTCACGGCGATCATCCCGGCGGCGAGTGCGGTGTGGGCCAAGATGCCGAGCAAAGTGTCCGTTGCCAGCACGTCCCTGCGTTGAAGCCAAACCAGCGCCAGCGCAAAGACCGAACAGACCAGCGCGACTCCCGGATTGGCGCCGGCGCCGTAGAGCAGGCCGAGCGCAATGCCGAGCAGGGCACTGTGAGAGAGCGAATCGCCGAAATACGCCATGCGGCGCCACACGACGAAACACCCTAAGGCGCCGGCAATCAGCGCGACGCCGACGCCCGCGATCAAAGCGCGCAGGATGAAGTCATCGAGCATGGTCGCCGGAGTCGTGATGATTGTCGTGACGGTCGTCGTGGACGTGCCCGTGGATATGATGATAGACCGCCATCATCCGCGCCGTGTCGTCGCCGAAAAGCGAGATGAACTCGGGGTCTTTGGCGACCGTCTGCGGCTCGCCGGAGCAGCAGACGTGGTGGAACAGGCACACCACCCGCCGCGTGCACGACATCACCAGGTGCAGGTCGTGAGACACCATCAGGATGCTCAGTTGCCGCTCGTTGTAGATGCGTTCCATCAGTTTATAGAACGCGAGTTGGCTTGAGACGTCGAGATTCTGCGCCGGTTCGTCGAGCATCAGCAGCTCAGGTTCGCCCAGCAGCGCGCGGGTCAGCAGCACGCGCTGGAGTTCCCCGCCGGAAAGCGCGTGCAGCGGTTTGTCGAGCAGGCTCTCGACCGCGGTCTCTTTGCCCGCCCTGAGAATCGCTTCGCGGTCCACCCGTTTGCGCAAGGTCAAAAAACGCTTCACCGTCACGGGCACCGATTGGTTCACGGTCAAGGACTGGGGCATGTATCCCGTCCTGACGCCTTTTTTGCGTGTGACGCGGCCTCGGTCGGGTTTGTAGAACCCCATCAGGCATTTGAGCAGCATGGATTTTCCCGCGCCGTTCGGCCCGATGACGGTGATGAAGTCGCGCTCGCCTATCTCAAGCGACACTTCTTTCAAGATTGCCCGCCGCCCGCGGAAGACGCTGATCTTTTCCGCCGCCGCCAAAACGTTCATCGGGGTTTCCCGCGTTCTCCGCCGCGCCTGCACCGGCGGCATTCGCCTTGTATTTCGAGCGTCGTGCGCCGGGGGGTGAAGCGGCTTGCCTTGGCGGTTTTTTCGATCACCTGCTTTAATTTTCCGCTGCAACACTCCTCGATTTCCCCGCAGCCGGAGCAGACCAGGAAGTAGCACTCGCTGTGTTCTTGCGGGTGGTTGCACCCGACGTAGGCGTTGAGACTGTTCAACCGGTGCACGAAGCCGTGCGTCAACAGGAAGTCCAAGGTGCGGTACACCGTCGGCGGCTTGGCGGCGACTGAGTCCAACCGAGCCAGAACGTCGTACGCTTTTGCCGGTCCTCGGCTCGACCAGATCAAGGTCAGCACCTGGCGCCGCAGGTCGGTGAAGCGCAACCGCTTTTTCCGGCAGATTGCCTCGGCGGTTTTGAGCGCGTCGTGAACGCGGGCCTTGGTGGTGGCCTGAGTGACAGCACGGGTGGCAGTGCGGCTAGGCATGAGGTCTATTATGACGCGCCGCTGAGCGTCGGAAAAGAGGAAAGCGGAGGCCCGAGTTCATTTTCTGCAAGGAGTTTCACGACGTTCGTGCAAGTTTTTCATTCGCCGGCACGCCCTAAAAAGATATGTTATATTATAACAATATGCCGGATTTTTCAGCGTTGTTTCCGGTGCCCCGGCGTTTGCAGAGGCTTGGACGGGAAAAAGCCGATGAAAAGGCCGATGAGCCGCGCGTTTATTTTTTCTGAATCAATGAAAGGAGCTGTCATGAAATCTACAATGTTCGACACACCCTTGCTGTTCATCGGCAGGCCGAGCAGGTCGGTTTCCCACGGGCAAAACCGCCGGACGGCCGGCAATGGGCGGCCCGCCAAACGCCGAACGGATACCGAGCCCGTGAACAGGAGCCGAGTATGTGGTCTGTTCCTGTTATCTTGCGCCTTGTTGTCGCCGGCCGACGCCGGGCTTGCACAGGATGTTCAAACCCGGGCGCATCAGAGCAAGCAGCCGGCCGTCGTCGCCAGCATCAAGCCGTTGCACTCTTTGGTGCAGGGCGTGATGGGCGGCACCGGTCAAGCGCGATTGTTGCTGGAGGGTGACGCTTCGCCGCATGGGTTTTCTTTCAAGCCGTCGCAGATAAAAATGTTGCACGACGCTGACGTAGTTTTCTACGTCGCCGACGCCCTTGAGTCGTTTCTGCCCGACGCTCTTGCCGTCTTGCCGGCGCACGTGCGCAGGGTGCCGGTGGTCGAGAAAGCGAGCCTGACCACGTTGGAGGGACGCAAGGGAGGCGCGTGGGAAGCACACGGACACCACGGGCACCGCGACGAAGGACACCGCGGACATAAGGACGAAGCGCACGGGCACCGGGGCGAAGCGCGTCATGGACACCGCAGCGGAGAACACCACGGGCATCGGCACGAAAAGCGGGCGCACGATTGCGGCGGCGATATGCACGTGTGGCTCGACGCCGGCAACGCGAAGGAGATAATCCACGTTGTCGCTTCGGAACTCGGCGCCGTTCATCCTGAAAACCGCAGTAGTTACGAACGCAACGCCCGTGCGTTGATTGCGCGCGTCGACGTCGTGGACGTTGAACTCAAGAACGAACTGGCCGGCGTCAAGGACAGGCCGTTCATCGTGTTTCACGACGCCTATCAGTATTTCGAACGCCGCTACGGCTTGTCCGGTGTGGGTTCGATCACGTTGGAGCCGAACGAATCGCCTTCCGCAAACCGCATCCGGGAGATCCGCGAGAAGATCAAGACCGCCGGCGTCGTCTGTGTCTTCCGCGAGCCGCAGTTTTCCGACAAGTTGGTGCGCACGGCGGTCCAAGGAGACGGAATCAAGATTGGCACGCTCGACCCGCTGGGGTCCGGATTGGAAGGCGGGCCGGACTTGTATTTCGATTTGCTCGGCAATCTCGGGAAAGAATTCAAGCGGTGCTTGAGCTGACGGCGTCGCGTTTGCGACGTTTGTCAGTCAGGTTCGATTCCTGAAAAAGATTTTTTGAAACGGCATTTCAGCGTGCAGTAGTATTTGTACACTAAACCGGTTACGCGTTTGCGCAGGACGATGCTGCGGCGCGCGTAAATTTTAAACCAGTGTTGCCGAAGAACCTTTGCTCCTTCCCGGCGTCTCGCCCGCACCGTTTCCATATCGTACAAGGGGGGGGGGG
>CAZKLI010000158.1:0-2739 GCA_964553575.1 uncultured Chromatiales bacterium | reverse complement strand
CCGCCGATTCGGGCGCGACGCTGACGGCCAAGCGCGGAGGCGTCGTTGACACGGTCGATGCAAGCCGCGTCGTGGTGCGCGTTGACGAGAAGGAAACCGTCGCCAAGGGCTCGGGCGTGGACATCTATCAGCTGACCAAGTACACCCGCTCCAATCAGAACACCTGCATCAACCAGCGGCCGCTGGTCAAGCCCGGCGACCGCATCGGCGCCGGCGACGTGCTCGCCGACGGCCCTTCGACCGACATGGGAGAGCTTGCGCTCGGGCAGAACATCATGGTCGCGTTCATGCCGTGGCACGGGTACAACTTCGAGGATTCAATCCTGATTTCCGAGCGGGTGGTCGAGGAAGACCGCTTTACGACGATTCACATCGAAGAGCTGTCCTGCGTCGCGCGCGACACCAAGCTCGGGCCCGAGGAAGTCACCGCCGACATTCCGAACGTCAGCGAGGGCGTTCTGGGGAAGCTCGACGATTCCGGAATCGTTTACGTCGGCGCCGAAGTGAAGTCGGGAGACATCCTGGTCGGCAAGGTCACGCCGAAGAGCGAAAGCCAGCTGACTCCGGAAGAGAAGCTGCTGCGCGCGATTTTCGGGGAGAAAGCGTCGGACGTGAAGGACACGTCGCTCAAGGTGCCGCTCGGTATGCAGGGCACGGTGATCGACGTGCGCGTGTTCACGCGGGAGGACGAGCCCAAGGACGACCGCGCGCTGAGCATCGAGAAGGCCAAGCTCGAGGAATTCGAGAAAGACATCAACGACCGCTCCCGGATCTATGAAGACGACGTTTTCCACCGCATCGAGAACCTGATCGTCGGCAAGGTCGCCGAGGGCGGCCCGGGCGGGCTCAAGGCCGGCGCCAAGGTCACCGCCGCCTACCTGCACGGCATGGAGCGCGAGCAGTGGCTCAAGGTTCGGATGCGCGCCGACGACGTCAACACGCAGTTCGAGGTGCTCGTCAAACGCCTCAAGCAGCAACGCACGCGTTTTTCCAAGACTTTCGAGGAGCAACGCGAAAAGATTCAGGCCGGCGATAACCTGCAGCCGGGCGTCATCAAGACGGTCAAGGTTTATCTTGCGGTCAAGCGGCGGATGCAGCCGGGGGACAAGCTGGCGGGACGTCACGGCAACAAAGGCGTCGTTTCGATGATCGTGCCGGTCGAGGACATGCCGTACATGGAGGACGGAACCCCGGTGGACGTCGTGCTCAATCCGCTCGGCGTGCCTTCAAGGATGAACGTGGGGCAGGTTCTGGAAACCCACCTCGGATGGGCGTCGAAGTATCTGGGGCGGCGCATCGGGCGCCTGATAGACCGGAACGCGGGCGGCGCCGAGTTGCGCAAGGAATTGGACGGCATCTACAGCGCGGGCGGCGGCCAGCAGCACTCGCTGAAAGGCTTGAACGAAACCGAGGTCAAGGAGCTCGCGAAAAACCTGTGCGACGGCGTGCCGATGGCGACCCCGGTGTTCGACGGCGTGCACGAGAAGGAAATCAAGAACATGCTCGAAGCGGCCGGCCTGCCGGTTTCGGGGAAAGCGCGTTTGCGCGACGGGAGAACCGGCGAGCTTTTCGACAACGAAGTGACGGTCGGTTACATGTACATCGTCAAGCTGAACCATTTGGTTGACGACAAGATGCACGCGCGCTCGACCGGGCCGTACAGCATGATCACGCAACAGCCGCTGGGCGGCAAGGCGCAGTTCGGCGGGCAGCGTTTCGGCGAAATGGAAGTATGGGCGCTCGAGGCGTACGGCGCTTCGCACGTGCTGCAGGAGATGCTGACGGTGAAATCAGACGACGTGAACGGCCGCAACAAGATGTACAAGAACATCATCAGCGGCGAATACAACGCGGACACCAACGTGCCGGAATCGTTCAAGGTTCTGGTCAAGGAAATCCGCTCGTTGTGCATCAACGTTTCCCTTGAGAACGATTGAAGGAGAATGGCGAAGTGAGCGAATTGAAAGACATAATGCCTTTTTTCAGGCAGCCGCCGCAAGCGAGCGACAACTTCGATTTCATAAAGATCGGCCTCGGTTCGCCCGACGAAATCAGGTCGTGGTCCTACGGCGAGGTCAAGAAACCCGAAACGATCAACTACCGCACGTTCAAGCCCGAACGCGACGGCTTGTTCTGCGCCAAGATATTCGGCCCGATCAAGGACTACGAGTGCCTGTGCGGCAAGTACAAACGCCTCAAGCACCGCGGCGTGGTGTGCGAGAAATGCGGCGTTGAAGTAACGCTGACGAAGATTCGCCGCGAGCGCATGGGGCACATCGAACTTGCGAGCCCGGTCGCCCATATATGGTTCCTGAAGTCGCTGCCTTCGCGCATCGGGTTGCTGCTTGACATGACCCTGCGCAGCATCGAACGCATCTTGTATTTTGAAAGCTACGTGGTCGTGGACCCGGGCATGACCGACCTTGAAAAAGGGCAGTTGCTGCCCGACGAGGCGTATTACCAGGCGCTTGAAGACTACGGCGACGAATTTGTCGCCAAGATGGGCGCCGAGGCGATACTGGACCTGCTGCTCGACGTGGACCTCGACAAGGAGCTGGCCGATTTGCGCGAGCAGATAGAAAGCACCAAATCCGAGCTCAAGTTGAAGAAGCTGACCAAGCGTTTGAAGCTGGTTGAGGCGTTCATCAGCTCGAACAACAGGCCCGAGTGGATGATTCTCAAGGTGCTGCCGGTGCTGCCGCCGGATTTGCGCCCGCTGGTGCCGCTCGACGGCGGGCG
>CAZKLI010000157.1:0-2601 GCA_964553575.1 uncultured Chromatiales bacterium | reverse complement strand
CGTCTTATGTTGCAAGCAGGCAAGAAATGAAAAAACTTATTTCTTTTTCTTTGCCCCCGGCCACCAACTCTTCGGCCCTGGCTTGGGCGCTATTGGGCGCAGTGCGTAATTCAGAGATGCAAAAGAAAATTTATCCCGGCTGGACCTGCCGCTTCTACGCTTCATCCGAATTGCCTGAAAAGATTACCCGGGTGCTGGAACAAAACGGCGCGGAAATTATCATCATGAATGATGATGAGCTTCGGGAAGTCCCGCATCCTTGCTGGAGACTCTTGGCCGCAACAGCCGACGTCGAGGTGTGCCTTATGCGCTCTGCGACATCTTGTCTCGGCTGGATGGAAAAACGCATGGTGGATGAATGGCTGGCGAGCGGCAAGGGCTTTCATATCATCCGGGACGGCAAATACCACTCTTTCGCCGCCATGGAACCTGATTCTTACGGCGTCAGGGGAGGACGCCTGCCGAATGCGCGGGAGCTGGTAAAAAGACGTCCAGCGTATCCCAGCAACTACTATTTTCTTCAGAATGAGGTCTATCCCATCGCCGCTGGCGACGTTTTGATTCACTGTGACTACCTGCGATTTCCCGGTGAGGAAGTCGTCCCGATTTCACCGCCTCTTTCTTGGGAAGAAGAGAACCCGTCGTGGGTGGGGCGTGATTCGCCCCACTTTCCCCGGGAGTATTATTCAAAGTACGGAATCAAGATTAAGCCTCGTCGCCTCGCTCTTCCCCGTTCTTTTTCAAAGAGGCACAAATAATCGTAAGGGGTAAGAGCTTCAGCCCCTGATTTTTTCCAGCACGCCGTCGAGCACGTCCAAGCTGGCGTAGCGGATTGTGACCTTGCCGCCTTTTTTGCCGTGCTGTATGCGTACCGGCGTGCCCAGGCGTTCGGCGAGTTCGCGCTCAAGCACCGGGATTTCAGGCGGGCGCGACGGATGTTTCTTCTTTTTCTTTTCGCCCTTGTTGAGCAGGGTCTCGACGTATTCCTCGGTCTCGCGCACCGTCAGCTGCTTTGCTGCAACTTCTTGTCCCGCGGGGCCTTGCCGGTCGCGCGGCAGGCGCAGCAACGCCCGCCCGTGCCCCATCTCAAGCGCGCCGTTCTCGAGCAGTGCGCGCGCCTCGGGTGCGAGGTCGAGCAGGCGTATCAGATTGGTGACCCCGGGGCGCGACCGGCCGACGAGGTCGGCGATCTCCTGATGCTTGAGGTCGAACTTGACCGCCAGTTGCTGCAGTGCGTTCGCTTCTTCAAGCGCGTTCAAGTCTTCACGCTGGATGTTTTCAATCAGCGAGAGAGCCGCCGCGGTTCTCTCGTCGGCTTTCCTGATGATTGCGGGCACCGTTTCGAGCCCTGCGCGCTGCGCCGCCCGCCAGCGGCGTTCGCCGGCAATCAGTTCGTAGCCGCCGTCGCTCACGGCGCGCAAGACGAGCGGCTGAATCAGCCCCTGACTTTTGATCGAAGCCGCGAGTTCTTCGATTTTTTCGTCGTCTATATGAACACGCGGCTGATAGCGACCGGGACGGATGCGCTCGATGCCGACGTCGGTGAGACGCTCGCCGGCGGGAAGCTTGTTTCGGCTCAGCAACGCGTCAACGCCGAGGTTGCCCAGCCTTTTGCGTTTCTTGGCCACGCCGTCTCTCCCGTTGCTACGCTTGTGCCGCTTCGCGGCTGAGAATTTCGCCCGCGAGCATCAGGTAGGCTTGCGTGCCGCGCGCTTTCTTATCGTACTGCAACGCGGGTGAGCCGTGGCTGGGCGCCTCGGCGAGAGTCACGTTGCGCGGAATGACGGCTTCGTACAGTTCCTTGTCGAAGTGGCGATGGAGCTGCTCGGAGACGTCGCGCGCGAGGTTGTTGCGCGGGTCGAACATCGTGCGCAGCACGCCTTCTATCTGCAATTCGGGGTTGACCGTCTCACGCAGGCGTTCGATCGTCTGCTGCAGGGACGACAGCCCTTCGAGCGCAAAGTATTCGCACTGGATCGGAATAATGACGCCGTGCGCCGCAACCAACGCGTTGATCGTGAGGGTGCTCAGCGTCGGCGGACAATCGATCAGGACGTGGTCGTATTTGTCGTGCAGCGGAGCGAGCGCGTCGCGCAGACGAAATTCACGCCCGTCGACGTCGAGCAACTCGACTTCGGCCACGGTCAGTTCGTCGTTTGCGCCGAGCACGTCGTAGCCGCCGGTCTGCGCGGCGACGATGCAGTCGCGGGTCGCGCGCCGCTGCATCAGGACGTCGGTGATGGTGGCGTCGAGTTCGCGCTTGTTGACGCCGCTGCCGAGCGTCGAGTTGCCTTGCGGGTCGATGTCAACAAGCAGCACCTTGCGGCCGGTCGCGGCGAGCGACGCCGCGAGGTTGACCGCCGTGGTGGTCTTGCCGACGCCGCCTTTCTGGTTCGTGATTGCGTAAATCCTGGCCACGTATCGCTTATTCTTTTATTTGTATGGTTACCAATGACGCGGCACGGCCGCCGCCCGGGATTTGCCCCGGAACTTGCCCCGGAATATGCCCCGAAATTTGCAAGCTGTGGAGTTGCCATTTTGCCCTATCCCGGGGCAGATGTTGAACCTCGTTTTCGGCGGCGGCGCCCTTGAACGCGAGCC
>CAZKLI010000156.1:0-3010 GCA_964553575.1 uncultured Chromatiales bacterium | reverse complement strand
GTGTTTGTCCGATCCGAAATCTGCTCGGCCCGGAAAGATTCAAACCGCGTAGTTTTTCTGCTTATTTTTGTTGTTTCCATTTGACAGTTTCCTCCTTGTCGTCGCTGATGTTTTAAGCCTCTGCCGCCAAGCAACGGGCATGCGGCGCGCCGTCGGATGTGGCCGACCGCTGCAGGCCGTCGCCAAATTGCTTCTGCCGTCAAGCAACGGGCATTGGTGCATATATGGTGGCGGCTCACGGGATTTCAAGATAGATCCTCTTTTTCCTCCTAAATGCCAACCCCTCCTATAAAGCTAGCAAAGATTATATGTTACACTCGCGCTATGAGAATGTCAAATTCATTCCCGGCGGTGTGTCGGGCTTCATTGAAGTGCTAGCTTTCTAGGAGGGGCCGCGTCCCATAATGCGAATTTCCGGGTTCTGATGCGGAACCCGGCTTCATTTTAATGTGTCTGAAAGGGGCAGGCGGTTTTTGCGATGGTCAAACGAAAATCTCCCGACCACCAACTCCCTCTCACAATCCCGCCGCCCTCAGCTGATGCGGACACCCCGCTGGTGCCGGCGCGCATGGTCAACGAGTGGATTTACTGCCCGCGCCTGGCCTACCTGGAGTGGGTCGAGGGCGAGTGGGGCGAGAGCGGGGACACCGCCGCGGGCAAGCGCGCCCATGCCCGGGTTGACAAAGGCGAGGGGCGTTTGCCTTTGCCCGACGACCTCGAGGGGGACATGGCGCAGGCGCGTTCCGTCACCTTGTCGTCCGAACGTCTCGGCGTTATCGCCAAGATGGACGTCGTGGAGGCCGACGGGGAAGCCGTGATACCCGTGGACTTCAAGAAAGGCAAGCGGCCTCACGTGGAGGCGGGGGCGTATGAGCCGGAGCGGGTTCAGGTCTGTACTCAAGCGATGATCTTGGAGGACAACGGCTACACGGTAAAGCAGGGGATGCTTTGGTACGCCGGCTCGCGCGAGAGAGTGCCGGTTGCGCTCAGCGATGAGCTCCGTGCGCGCACGCTGGAGGCGATTTCCGGTTTGCGTGCCGTCGCCGCTTCCGGGAGTCGTCCGCCGCCGCTTGAGAACAGTCCCAAGTGTCCTCGCTGCTCGCTTGCCGGGATCTGTTTGCCGGATGAAACCAACCTGTTTCGGAAAGGACATCCGCCGCGTCCTTTGAACCCCTCCGACGATCCCGCCCTTCCTCTTTACGTGCAGTCGCCCGGGGCGTATTTGCGCAAGAGCGGCGACCGGCTGATTGTCGAGACCAAGGAAGAGGTGATCGAGGTTCCTCTGATCGAAGTCTCCCAGGTTGCTTTGTTCGGCCCGGTTTCGGTAACGACGCCTGCTTTGCATGAGCTGATGCGCGACGAGATTCCGGTATCGTGGTTTTCCACCGGCAGCTGGTTTCTTGGTCACACCACCAGCACCAGGAACGGCAACGTCGCCGTGCGGGAAGCGCAGTATCGAGCTGCTTTCGACGAACGTCGTTGTCTTGCCTTCTCGCGAGATCTGGTTGCGGCGAAAGTGAAAAATTCGCGTACCATGTTGCGCCGGAACTGGCGAAGCGACCGGGACGCGAGCGCCAAGAACGAGGATTTGAGCCGGTTGAAACAGATTGCTCAGGGAACGTCCCGCGCCCAGGACGCGCAGCAGCTGCTCGGCATGGAAGGCGAGGCGGCGGCGATTTACTTCGCCCGGTTTGAGAATATGCTTTCGACGGAGGGCAAGGAGGGGTTGGCGACGTTTTCTTTCTCAACCCGCAACCGCCGCCCTCCCACCGACCCCGTCAATGCGATGCTGTCGCTTGCTTACGCTTTGCTGGTGCGTGCCATGACTGCGACGATTGCATCAGTGGGGCTTGACCCTTATATGGGCTTTTATCATCGCCCGCGGCACGGCCGTCCGGCCTTGTCCCTTGATTTGATGGAGCCGTTTCGCCCGATTGTCGCCGACTCTTGCGTCATCCAAGCCGTCAACAATGGGGAAGTCAAGCCGAGCGACTTTGTTTTCAACGGCCCTGCGTGTGCGCTGAAGCCCGGCAAGAACAAGGCGCTTATCGCCGCCTTTGAACGCCGCATGGAACAAGAAACCACGCACCCGCTTTTCGGTTATCGTGTTTCGATGCGCCGTTTGATCGAAGTGCAGATACGATTGCTTGCACGATACCTGCAAGGGGAGATTCCGACTTACCCGCACTACGTCCCCCGGTGATGTATCATGGCCAACGAGCATCTTTACATTGTTACTTACGACATCGCCGAACCGAAGCGCTGGCGGCGGGTGTTCAAGTCAATGAAAGGATACGGCTACTGGTTGCAGCTGTCGGTATTTCAGTGTCGGCTGACGGCCAGACGGCGCATTGAGATGGTTATGCGCTTGGAAAAACTGATTCAACCGGCGGAGGACCATATCTTGATTCTCGACTTGGGTCCCGCGGAGAAAGTTGACCCGCGTGTTGAGAGTCTGGGAAAAACCTATGAAGCACCGACTCGAAAGGCAATCATCGTATAGCGTCCCCGGCGGGAGCAGGGCGGTGCCGTATTCATCGCGAGGGCTTCAACGGTGGAGAAATCACGGGGAGCGCTCGCATCAAATTTTCCTTTTGTATCGCAATGAGTTAATTGCTGCCATGTCAGATGCGTTAACTAAGAAGCCGAGAATTATGGGAGCACCGATGGCAGGTCTCGAAGTGTGTCAGAATAGGCCGCGCCACGGCAAGGGATTAGCGGTGGCTAAATCCCGTGCAAATTTGCGCGGGCTTCATTGAAGCCGCGCAATAACTGCATGATGTTAATCCGGATTGGCCAAATCCCGTGCAAATTTGCGCGGGCTTCATTGAAGCAAGGAAACTTCGTACGGGCACGCGCAACTTCAAGTCAATAAATCCCGTGCAAATTTGCGCGGGCTTCATTGAAGCTTACCGGCGGCGTCCGGAGAAGCCTCAACATCAGTGAAATCCCGTGCAAATTTGCGCGGGCTTCATTGAAGCCAGGCGTCGCGCTGGCCTTGAGGCTGGGC
>CAZKLI010000155.1:0-2486 GCA_964553575.1 uncultured Chromatiales bacterium | reverse complement strand
GCCCGAAACGTACCGTTTCAGCGGCGGTAACAAACTGATATTCGACGTCGAATCGGTCGAACCCGAAAAGCGCCGCGAACTGGTGCACCGGCTGCTCGACCGCATAGATTACCGGAAGAAAGCCGCATGACGACCCGGTTGATCCATCTGGCTTTTGCATCGCTGCTTGCGGCGGCGGCGCACGCCCAAGAACCGATTCCCACCCGCGCCCAGGTGGATCTGCTGATTTTCCGCCACGTCACGGCTTCTCCGGAACAAGCCGGCGACATCGCGCGCACCTCGTCGCCGCTTGACGACGGCGTCTATACCGGCGTCGATCCGTTCTCGACCGAGACCGCCGTCACAGAGAACAACGTCGCCCGTTTAAGTAAAAGCGCAAGCAAGCTGAACGACGAAGCGGAAAAAATCTCACGCTCGGAAGACTTCGAGCTGCTGCAAAGAATTTCATGGAACCAGTCCGTTCACGACCCGCAAAACGCGTTCCACGTCTCGCTTCTGCCCTCGCGCCGCGGCGGCTTGCTCAAGGGCGCGGCGAAGCTGTCGTTTGAACGCTACTTCCAGCTGGGAATCACCCTGCTTTACGAACCCGGCTTCGCCGCCTCGGAACCCGCCGAGCAGGACTCGCCCGAAACCGAGACCGTGCTGATCAAGCTCAACGAAGTCATGACCGACAACAAGCTGTATTACCTCTGCTATCCGCTGCTCGGGGTGCTCGCGCGAATCACCGTTCTCGAAACCGAGACTCCCGAGGATTCAAACTGAGCGGACGCTGCCGAACCGACGGACGCCTACCTGCGCGACATCCACTCCAGCGCTTTCTTGACGCGCCGCACGCAAGCGTCGCGCCCGACCAGCGCCACGGTGACCGCCAGCGCCGGACTCGCCGCGCCGCCGGTGACCGCAAACCGCAACGCCGGACCTAAACTGCCGATCTTGACCCCCGCTTCGGCCAGCGTCGCCTCGATCGCGCCGTTGACCGGCTCCTCACCCCAGGCGTCAAGCGCCTCAAGACGGCGCACGACCGCTTCGAGCAACGGCTTGGCCGCGGGCTTGAGCCGCTTCGCCGCCTCTTGCTCGTCGAAACCCTCCCCGTCGTCGCCGTAGATGAACGCCGCGCCCGCCGCCATCTCCTTCAAGGTCTTGTAGCGCGTACGCAACGCGTCGAACGTCCGCGCCGACGACTCGGCGTATCCGCTGAAACCCGCGCGCGACAGCTGATCTTCAAACAAAGGCAACAGTTCACCGGCAGGCAACGCTTGGAGGTAATGCTGGTTCAGCCACTTGAGCTTCGCCGAATTCAGCGCCGCCGCCGAAGTATTGACCGCGTCGAGCGAAAACCCGGCGATCATCTCGTCCAGACTGAAGATCTCCCGGTCTCCCGAGGACCAGCCGAGGCGCACGAGGTAATTCAGCATCGCTTGCGGCAGATAACCCTCGTCGCGGTAATGCCCCACCGCGCAAGCCCCGCTGCGCTTCGACAGCCTCGACCCGTCCTCGTCGAGAATCATCGGCAAATGCGCGTAGTGCGGCACCGGTTCACCGAGCGCCTCCAGGACGTGAATCTGGCGCGGAGTGTTGTTGACGTGATCGTCGCCGCGAATCACGTGCGTGATCTTCATCTCGGCGTCGTCAACCACGACGGTCAGGTTGTAGGTCGGCGTTCCGTCCGAACGCAGGAGCACCAGGTCGTCGAGCTGCGAATTGGCAATCTCGATGCGCCCGTGCACCAGATCGTCGAACGCGACGACGCCCTCGGCGGGCGCCTTGAAACGCACGACCGGATCAACCCCGGCGCGCGGCGCCTTGCGCTCGCGGCAACGCCCGTCGTAACGCGGTTTGAGTCCCCGCTTCTGCTGCTCGTCGCGCAAGGCGTCGAGCTCCTCGCGCGTGCAGTAGCAGCGATACGCCTTGCCTTCACCGAGCAGACGCTCGACCGCGACACGGTAACGGTCCCTGCGTTCGCTTTGGTAAAAAGGCCCGAGGTCGTGCTTCAGGCCGAGCCACGCAAGTTCCTCGATGATCGCTTCGCTCGCGGCTTGCGACGAACGCTCGCGGTCGGTGTCCTCCATGCGCAACACGAACTCGCCGCCATGCTTGCGCGCGTAGAGCCACGCAAACAAGGCAGTGCGTGCGCCGCCGACGTGCAAAAACCCGGTCGGGCTTGGAGCGAAGCGAGTGCGTACCGTCATCTTGAACCGGGTTGAGTCAGGAAAAAGCGGCCTTGATTAAGCAAGGGTCAAGCGACGTTCAAGCAATCAGGCGGCTCAATATCTGCACGCCGCCGAGCGCGTATCCCCCTGCGAGCAGGTCGTCGAGCATGATACCGAAACCGCCTTGCACGCGCCGGTCGGCGAGACCGACCGGCCACGGCTTGAGAATATCGAACAGCCGAAACAAGACAAACGCGACAAGCGGCCACGCCCATCCCGCCGGCGACAGGAACAGCGCAAGCAGCATCCCCGCGATTTCGTCAATCACGATGCACG
>CAZKLI010000154.1:0-4226 GCA_964553575.1 uncultured Chromatiales bacterium | reverse complement strand
GAACGGAGGGAAAGGCCCGGTGCATCAGCAAAGTCGAGACCGCCGCGGACGTCGGAGCGGCTCCCGGCCCGGCCGGCTGCACCTCGACGTGCGCCGCCCGTAGGTCGCGCTGCGAACTCAGAAAACGTTCGGCGGCGGCGTGTACGCGCGCCGCCCCCTCGCCGACGACCTTTAGCGCACCGGCGGGACGCACGCTCAACTCCCAGCAAGGTTCGGCGACGGCGACCCCGACGCCGCCGAACCTGCGCCCGAGCCCCCCGTGCATGTCGATAAACCCCAGATGCAGGCGCGACGGCGCCCTGACCCGGCAAAACCCGGTCGCTGCGCCCTTTGAAACCTTTTTCATGACTTTCTTTCAGGACGATTGCCGATACGGGCGTTCGTGGTCATTCGCAACGTGTGACCCGCCGCGGCAATCCGCTGCTATTATATTGGGAATGTAACGTCTTACCCGGTCTTACCGGACTCACCGAGGAGGAATCATGCCGAAATACATCATCGAAAGAGAGCTGCCCGGCGCGGGCAACCTGTCGGCGGACGAGATGAAAGGCGTCTCGCAAAAGTCTTGCAGCGTCCTGAAGAATTTGGGCCCGCAAATCCAATGGGTCGAAAGCTACGTGACCGACGACAAGATCTACTGCGTCTATATCTCGCCGAACGAAGCCATGATCAAGCAACACGCCGAGGAAGGCGGCTTCCCGGCCAACCGCATCAGCGAGGTCAAGACCGTCATAGACCCGACGACTTCGGAATAACGCGGCGTCTATACGTCGTCGAAGATGCAGCCGTTGACGGTCAGCGTCACGGGGAAGCCCGTGAGGTCGCGCATCACCGACGCCGCCCGGTTGTCGTTGAGCAGCGCGACAACGGCGTCTCGGTCGAGACCGGCGACCGCCTCGTCGTGGACGTTGAAACGATACTCGACCCCGTCGGCTTCGATCAGGAAAGAACGACCGCGGCCGTCTTTCTCGTAAGAGGCGTCGCTCTTGATTTCAACCTGCTTGAAATGTTCTTCAAGATAGGCTTTTACCGCGTCGCCTAAGACCGCCGCGTCCATGGCGTCATAACCCCCTTTCTTGCTGCTGCACGACGTGCGCGCCGGGAGGCGCGTTGTGTTCCCACTCACCGACCGGCGCCGCGAAAGCGTCGGCGACCAAGGTCTCGACGTTCCCCCCGTTGAGGCTTGCGAGAAACGCGCGCAACGCCGCTTTCTCCTCGACCGACAGACCCAAAGGCCGGATCAGCGGACTGAGGTTCTCGTTGGGCACGCCGCCGCGGTCGTAGAACTCGATGACTTCCTCCAAGCTCAGCAGCGAACCGTTGTGCATGTAAGGCGCGGTCAACTCGACGTTGCGCAGCGTCGGCGTGACGTATTTCCAGCGGTCGGCGGGGTCCAGGGTAACCTCGTACAGACCGATGTCGTTTTGCCGCGGTTGCTGCGTGACGCTGCGCACCACGTCGTCGTCAACTTCGATGAAAGTCCCAGGGGCCAGTTGCACGCGCGTCTTCGGCGCGTCTTTGTTCATCGACTCGTCGTAGCCGACGCCGGTGTTGTGCCACAGGTTGTCGGTGAACAACGCCGAGCGCTCTCCAATCAAGTGGCACGAGGAGCACGCGCCCTTGCCGGTGAAAACCTCAAACCCCTGTTTTTGCCGCTGCGACAACGCACCGCTCTCGCCCGCGTAACGCCAACGGTCAAAAGGCGAGTCCGCCGCAAGCAGCACCCGCTGATATTGCGCGAGCGCCTTGCCGATGGTTTCGATCGAGGCGCCTTCCCCCTTGAACACCCGCTCGAACAACCCGTCGTAGTCCCGAAGCCCGCGGATCTTTCCGATGACGTACCCGACCGAGGGGTTCGCCATTTCGTTGCGCGCAAGCAAGGGAGACCACACTTGGTTCTCCAAGGAAAATTCGCGCCCGTCGTGAAACAGCCGGGACTTATACGCGACGTTGAACAGCGTCGGCGCGTTGCGCCGCGTCCTGCGCCCTTCCAGACCGATTGAAGTCTTCAGCTCGTTGTTGGTGAACCCCATCTCGGGCACGTGACAGATTGCGCACGACATCGTGTTGTTCAGGGAAAGCCTGCGGTCGAAAAACAGCTTGCGTCCGAGCTCGATGCCGGCCTGCGTGTGCGGGTTGTCGGCGGGAAACGGCACCGCGGGCAAACCCAGAGGCGGAGTTCGGAATATCCCGAGCAGGTCGGCTTTGGCGCCGCGCCTTTGCTGCAAGCTCTTCGAGTTGGTAACGAAGTCGCCGGACTCATAGCCCCGCCGGTCGTCGCCCGAGCGCGGCAGGTCGGCGGCGGCGCCGTGCACAAGGGCTTGGGCGAGGAAAATGAAAACCGCGACGGCGGCGCGGAGGCGGTCAGGGATCAGCACGAAAAGCCGCGTGATGATTTCAACTCTCGGCATCCATCAGCAGCAGGCTTTCGATGTCCGCAAGCAACACGTCGGGATGCAGGAAGCTCGGGCTGTAGATGTTGCGCACCCGCCCTTGTTTGTCGATCAGAAAAACCCGCAGCAGGTGGGAGAATTTTCCGGTCACCTCGCGGTTCTCGTTGAACTCGGGGAGCACGAACTGACTGTAAGCTTTCAGTACCGGGTCGAGCGCCTGCTTGGATTTCGCCACCATGAAAAGCCATTCGGCGCCGCTCGCTTCGCCGTCGGCACGGGCGGCCCCGCGTCCGGCCCCGTGTCCGGCCCCATGTCCGGCGTGCCGGGCGTGCCCGCCGTGCCCCGCGTGATGGGCGTGCCCGCCGCCGGCGTGCTCTTCCTGATATTGGCGCAAGACGTCCGGGGTGTCCTTTTCGACGTCGAAACTGAAACTGATCAGGCGCACGTTATCGGCGACGCCGGGGTCATTCTTGAAGTGGTCCTGCAACTTGTGCATCACGAAAAGCGACAGCGGGCAGCCGTTGATATCGTCGCAGGAGGTGTACATGAAACTCAGCACCGAAATCTTGCCGTGCAGAAAGTCGCCGAGGTCGGCGGCGGCGCCGTCGGGCTTGAGCACTCCGCCGCCCGCCGCGGGGCGGATGACCGGCAAATCGTAGGTGCCCGGCTTCGGCGGTTCATAGTCGAGCTTTCCCCAGCCCGGCGCAAGCACTTCGACGACGCCGTCTTTCGTTCCGGCGCCGGCCGCGGCGCAGAGCAGCGAAAGCCCCGCGGCGCCTGCAATAACGGCACGTTTGAATCTCATCTGTCCAAGGTTTATCGTCTTCGGTTCGATATTAGCACAGGCGCCCCAAGCGAAAAGCGCACGTGTCCAAGGATTGTCCATTGGTTATTCGACGGCGGTCGGCTCGGGAGAAGTTTGGAGCGGGCGAGGGGAGTCGAACCCCCATTGCCAGCTTGGGAAGCTGGAGTAATAACCGCTATACGACGCCCGCTCGGCTTTCAAGCCGCAAACGCGATGATGCAACTGAAACACCGCGACGGCGAGCCCGCGAAAATCAACGCTTGCTGAGCTTCTCTTTGATGCGTGCGGCTTTGCCGGTCAAACCGCGCAGGTAGTACAGCTTGGCCCGGCGCACCTTGCCCCGGCGCTTGACCTGAATCTCGGAAATCAACGGGCTGTAGGTCTGAAAAACGCGCTCGACGCCGACGCCGTAAGAGATTTTCCTGACCGTAAAAGAGGAGTTGATTCCCCGGTTGCGCTTGGCGATGACGTTGCCCTCGAACGCCTGAAGACGTTCGCGGTTGCCCTCCTTCACCTTGACCTGGACGACCACCGTGTCGCCCTGCGCGAAGTCGGGAATCTTTTTTTGCATCGCTTCGGATTCGATTTGCGTTATTAAATCAGTCATCTCCGTCGTCCGTCGTTCTTGAGGGAAACGCCAGCCCGTTCTCGCTCGCGTACTCGGAAAGCAGTTGTTTTTCCTCTTTGGTGAAGATCCGCCCCTGCAACAAATCAACCCGTCGTTGCAGGGTCCTGCCCAACGATTGCTTCAGCCGCCAGCGCCTGATCGCTTCGTGGTCACCCCCGAGCAGAACCTCCGGGACGGCCTTGCCTTCGTATTCGGCGGGACGAGTATAATGCGGGCAATCCAAAAGTCCAGTCATGAAAGAATCCAAACTCGCCGAATCCTCGTCGCCGAGCACCCCTTCGCGTTGGCGCGCAACCGCGTCTATCAAAACCATCGCCGCAGGCTCGCCGCCGCTGATTACGTAATCCCCGAGCGACCATTCCTCGTCGACTTCGAGCTCGACCAAGCGCTCGTCCACCCC
>CAZKLI010000153.1:0-23889 GCA_964553575.1 uncultured Chromatiales bacterium | reverse complement strand
AACAAGTTCAGAGGAATGAACAAAAACACCTTTGAACAACACCTGAAAGAGTGTGAATTTCGGTTCAACAACAGAACCGGAAATCTCTACAGGATTCTGTTGAAAGAGTTCCGAAAAAGGCCGCTCAAGTTGTCATGACCCAGTTTTAATACATTCGAACATCAAGGAACCGGCGGGTTTGGAATGCTGGGATATGACGCCCTGAAATCCAAAGAAAATTTGTCGCTGTTTCTTTTTGGCGAGCTTGAAAAGAAAGAGTTGAAGAATCAACTTTTGGCTGAGATGCCTCAAGAACTGCACAGTTTGGCGTCTGAGACCTCAATTACCTTGGATGCGGTGCATCATGTATTTGCCAATAGAACAGCGGCACCACTATCCATGCTGGACGAGGTTATATGTTTTCTTAACGAGGAAAGAGAGATTAATATTCTGGCTCCGGACGGCAGAAAGCGTCGGCGCAATTTGAAACGCCTTAAGCTCACGGACAGAATTATGCTTCCGAAACAACTGCTGATGCCGAGAGTTCCAAGACGCCGCAAACGCTAGGGTGTAGCCACTCTGTTCCCCGCTGATATCGCCGTACTTTGTGGAACCGCCTTGTCGCGAGACACCTGGTGCCGTTGAGGGTGAATAGAGGACAAAAAACGTACGCTTACGATTAGAAATCGTCTTTTGAACTTTGACGGTTGCGACGCTTGTGACCAGAAAGAACAACAGATACGTTTGCTCGCCGCGGCGCCTGTCGGCGACGTATCGTGAACAAGCGATAATAAGCGGATTGACCTAACTCGCCATCATGTCATCGCAACGAATCAAACGCGCCCGCCGCTGGGTTCTCAGCGTGTTCGGCGTGGCGTTGCTGCGGCTGGTGTCGAAGCGTGTGCCGCTGGCGGTGAACCAGGCGATCGGTGCGGCGTTGGCCGCCGCGGTCTCGGCGTTCAAGCCCAAGGCGCGGCGTATCGCAGCGGCCAATCTCGCCGTTTGTTTTCCGCAGACCCTTCCCGACGAACGCAAGCGCATCATGCGCCGCAGTTTCCGGGAAACCGGCAAGCTGGCGTTTGAGACCGACTATCTATGGCACGCCGGCGCTTCGGGCATTCGCACGCTGGTCAAGGAGGTCGAGGGCGAGGAGGTGCGTCTGCGCGCCGAAGCACGCGGCAGCGTCATTTACGCGACGCCGCATCTGGGGTGTTGGGAACTGGCGGGGTTGTACGTCGCGCTCGAGCGTCCGCTGTATTGCCTCTACAAGCAAGCGCCTTTCGCCGTCGTCGAGCGTTTTATCCGTGCCGGCAGGGAAGCCGGCGGGCTCAAGCTGTGTTTGTCGAACGCCCAGGGCGTCAAGCGTCTGTTGCGCGCGCTTGCCGCCGGCGAGAACGTCGGCGTCCTGCCCGACCAGGTGCCGCCGCGGGGCTACGGCGTGAACGCGCCGTTTTTCGGACGCCCGGCGTACACGATGACGCTGCTTGGGAATCTGGCCCGGCGTGCGCCGGTGGTGTTCGTGTTCGCCGAACGGCTGCCGCGCGGCGGCGGTTATCGCATGGTGTTCGCCGAACCGCCGGCGGCGATTTACGACCCGGACCCGGTCGTCGCCGCGACTGCGGTCAACGCCGCGGTCGAAAACTTGGTGCGCCGTTGTCCGCACCAGTATTTCTGGACTTACAAACGCTTCGACCGCGCCGCCGACGAGATTTACCGGCGGCAAAAATAGCGCGCGGTCGGCTGTGGTTGTCTGCACCGGAAGGCCGGCGTGAACACGATGAGCAGGGTGAAGATCTCAAGCCGCCCGGGCAACGTCGCGATGCACGGCGACCATCGAGACCCGCACGGGAGACTGTTCGGTTACTTGCGCCAGAAGACCGGCGTGAACACGATGAGCAGGGTGAAGATCTCAAGCCGCCCGAGCAGCATTGAGACGCACAGCAGCCACTTGTCGTAATCACCGAGGCTTGCATAGTTTGAGCTGACTTCCCCCAGCCCCGGGCCGAGGTTGTTCAACGTCGCCGATACCGCCGAGAAAGCGGTGACCTCGTCCACCCCCGACGCCAGCAGCAGCATGATCATCAGCACGAAGACCGCGACGTAAGCCGAGAAGAACCCCCAGACCGCGTTCATGACGCGAGAGTCAACGCGCTTGCCGTTGATCTTTACCGCCACCTCGGCTTTGGGATGCACCAAGCACGTCATTTCTCTGAGCCCTTGCTTGACCAGCAGCCAAAAGCGGATGACCTTGATTCCGCCGCCGGTTGAGCCGGCGCATCCGCCGATGAAGCTGGCTGAAATCAGCAGCACCGGCAGGAAACCGGGCCAGGCGCTGTAATCGGAAGTGGTGAAACCGCTGGTGGTGGCGATGGAGACCGCTTGGAAGACGCCGTGGCGAAACGCGTTGTCGAAGTCGGCGTTTTGCAGTTTGATGTAGATTACGGTGACCGCGACCACCGCGGCGATGACGCTCAGATAGACCTTGAACTCGCTGTCGTACCGGTAGCCCGCCAGCGACCGCCGCCGCAAGGCGGTGAAGTGCAGGGCGAAGTTGGCGCCGGCGACGAGCATGAAGATCACCGCGACCGCGTTGACCGCGGCGCTGTCGAAGTGCCCGATGCTCGCGTCGTGCGTCGAGAAGCCGCCGATCGAGATCGTCGAGAAGCTGTGGCAGACCGCGTCGAACGCCGACATGCCGGCAAGGTAATAAGCCGCCGCGCACAGCACGGTCAGCAGCAGATAGACGTACCATAACGCCTTGGCGGTTTCGGTGATGCGAGGCGTCAGTTTGGTGTCCTTGATCGGCCCCGGCGTTTCGGCGCGGTACAGTTGCATTCCGCCGACGCCGAGCATCGGCAGCACCGCGATAGCGAGCACGATGATGCCGAGACCGCCGAGCCACTGCAGCAGTTGCCGGTAGAACAGAATCGCGCGCGGCAGCGCGTCGAGGCCCGAGAGGATGGTGGCGCCGGTCGTCGTCAGCCCCGACACCGCTTCGAACACCGCTTCGGCCAGGTTGACGTCGGGGCGTTCGGCCAGATAGAAAGGCAGAGCGCCGAAAGTGCTGAGCACCGTCCAGAACAAGACCGCTGCAAGAAAGCCGTCGCGCAGGCGCAGTTCGCCGCCCGCCTTGCGTGTCGGCAGCCACAGCGCGAAACCGGCGCCGGTGGCGGCGGCGAAAGCGAGAAGGAACGGGCGCAAATCATCTTCGCCGTACAGCAGACCGACCAACGCCGGTATCAGCATGACCGGCCCGAACAGCATCAACATGACGCCGAGCACTTTTTGCACCAGCGATAAATGCATCAGAAGAGGCGTATATATGAAGGTCGGCAATACCTGATAATGCCGATTAATCCGCCTAACGTCGCTGCGGCGCGGCCGCCGGGAACGGGACTGCCGGATGTGGAGCCGGCGACGTCGGCCGGGCGTTGAAGCGTCGAATTGTTGGAAAGCTGCATTGTCAATTTCCCTGCGTAGTTCCCCATCAGAAGAAAGTGGCGCTGACCTGAAAGAGCTTCTCGACGTCCGGTATTCGCCGCTTGTTGTTCAACAGCAAAATCACGTGGTCGTCGGGCTCGATAACCACGTTGTGGTGGGCCATGTAAGCTTTGTCGCCGCGAACGACCGCGCCGATGGCCACGTCGGGCGGGACCCGGATACGGTCGAGCCGCCGCCCGACCAAGCGCGAAGTGTTGGCGTCGCCGTGGGTGACGCCTTCGATGGCCTCCGCGGCGCCCCGGCGTAACGAATGCACGGTGACCACGTCGCCCTTGCGGATGTAACGCAACAATGCGCCGATCGAATCCTGCTGCGGGGAAATTGCGACGTCTATCCGGTCGCTCTGGATCAAGTTGACGTAGCTCGGGCGGTTGATCAGCGACATCACTTTGCGCGCGCCGAGATGTTTGGCCAGCATCGCCGACAGGATGTTGTCCTCATCGTCGCTGGTCAGGGCGCAGAACACGTCGGTGTAGTCAACGTTTTCCTCGATCAGGATCTCTTCGCTCGAAGCGTCCCCGTGCAAGACGATTACGTCGTCAAGGTGTTCGGCGAGATGGCGTGCGCGCTGTTCGTCGCGTTCGATGATCTTGACTTCGTAGTCGCCGCGAAGCAGTTCGGCGAGATGCATGCCGATGCGTCCGCCGCCGGCAATCAAGATTCGTGAATAAGGCTTTTCCGTGTTACGCAACGCGGCGCCCATCGTGCGTGCTTGATCTTCACCGGCGAGGAAGAAAACCTCGTCGCCGCTTTGCAGCTCGGTCGCGCCTTCGGGGATGATGACGCGGTTGCCGCGGTAAATCGCCGCGACGTGCGCGTCAACGTCGGGCAGCACTTTCCGCATGTCGCGCACTTGCTTGCCGATCAGCTGCCCGCCGTGTTCGGCTTTCGCCGCGACCATCAGCACGCGCCCGCTGGCGAACTCGACGACCTGCAACGCGCCGGGGTGCTTGATCAGGCGGCAGATATTCTCCGACACCAGCTGCTCGGGACTGATCAAAACGTCTATCGGCACCGCGTCCTTTTCAAACAGCGCCGGGTTTTCAAGGTAGGCGGGCGAATGAATCCGGGCGATTTTCGTCGGCACGTGAAACAAGGTGTGCGCGGTGCGGCACGCGACCATGTTGACTTCGTCATTCGGCGTCAACGCAACCAGCATGTCGGCGTTTTCAGCGTCGGCGTGAGCCAGCACGTCGGGATGCGAAGGAAAGCCGGCGATGGTTCTGAGGTCGGCTTGGTCGTGATAGACGCGCAGTTGTTCGGCGTCTTCGTCTATCAGCGTGATGTCGTTGGCCTCGTCGGCAAGTATCTTTGCGAGCGAACCGCCGACGTGCCCGGCGCCCAGGATGATAATTTTCATGGAAGGTGCGTAATTAAATCTGCAAGACGTTAATACAGTTCAGCGTTGCTTTCGCTGCGCTAAGCCACCGCTCGGATCATCGCTTGAGCGGAATTCCGCGGATGTTTCCGCGTTGACGGCGACGCGGCTTTCGGGAGCGGAGCCGGCGCCGTTCGACGGGCGGCGAGTGCTGAATTGACGCGAAAATCCTTGTGGGTTGTCGTATTTCACGGGCGTTTGCCGTCGTTATTTAAGTGAGATGCCGAGCGCGCGCAATTTTCTGTACAGATGGGTGCGCTCCATGCCGACTTTCTCCGCCAGCCGGCTGACGTTGCCTTCGGCGAGTTCGAGCTGGCGCGTTAAATAGAACCTTTCGAACATTTCACGGGCTTCCCGCATCGGCTTGTCCATCGCTTGTTCGACCCACGCGCCGCCGCCTTCCCGATTGCGCAGTTGTTCTTCGACTTCCTCCAGAGAGATTTCATCGCTTCTTCCGCTTTCGAGGAGTCCGCGGACCAGCCCGCTGAGTTCGCCGAGGTTGCCGGGCCAATTGTAGTGCAACAGGCGGTTTTGCGCCGCGATGGAGAAACGGCGGTACGGCAGTTGCCGAGATTGGCACCAGTAGTCGGTGCAGGAATTGACCAGCTCCGGCACGTCCTCGGCGTGCTTGCGCAACGGTGCGATTTTCAGCACGGTCTGCACGATGCCCGCGGCTTTGATGAAGTCGCCGGGTTTGCCGAGGCTGGTCGTCATCAGGCGGACGTTTTCGGACGCAAGCCGGTCGCCGGTCAGCGTCTTGCCGATCGTTTGCTGTTGATTTTGTCCCAGCGCGTTGATTTGTTCGATCATCAGGTCGCCGTCGGTGGAGGCGCCGATTGCCGCTGCGAGCGATTGCTCGTCGAGTGTCTCCGCGTGCACGACGGTGAACGGCTTACGCGCGCGTGCACTCAGGGAATGAATGTATTCGCCGAGCGTTGTCTTGCCGACGCCGGGTTCGCCGACGATCGCGACGTGTTCGTCGCTTGTCGCCAGCTGCAACGCTTTCTCGCGCAACGCCTGTGCGTCGGCGCTGAGCCCGACCGGTTCGAGGATGATTTGCGACGCGGCGCCGGCCGCACCCGAGCCCTCCAAAGCGTCGTGCACGTTTTGCAGCAGTTTCGCGGTTGTCACCGGCTTTTCGATGAAGCTGTGCGCGCCGAGGCGGGTTGCTTCGACCGCGGTCTCGACCGTGCCGTGGCCGGACATGACGATGACCGGCACGCGGTCTTGAGCCTTTCCTTTCCAGCTTTTCAGCAGGCTGATGCCGTCTTCGCCGGGCATCCAGATGTCAAGCAGCACCAAGTCCGGCTGCCGTGTCGTGAACTGAGAATCCGCGTCGCGGGCGTTTTGCGCCGTGTTGACTTCAAAGCCTTCGTCTTCGAGGACGTCTTTGATCAACGCGCAGATGTCGGGTTCGTCGTCCACGACCAGGATGCGGTTGCGGTTCACGCGGCGTCTCCTTCGGCGATTTTCGCCGCCGCGTTTGCGCTGAAGTGAGGCAGTGTCACCGTAATCGCCGCGCCGCCTCCCTCGAGGTTGGCCACTTTGATTTCCCCGTTGTGTTCTTCGACGATTTTTTTGACGATTGCAAGCCCCAGCCCGTTGCCTTTGGGTTTGGATGAGACGTAAGGCTCGAAAATTCTTTCCATCAGATTCTCCTGGAAACCCGGCCCGTTGTCACTGACTTCGATTTCCACCGCAGCCGGCGGCGTACGGCGCACGCGGGTCGCGACGACGGTGCGGGCGCCGTCTTTGCTTTCAAGCGCTTCGGCGGCGTTTTTCAGCAGGTTGTGCAGCAACTGCCGCAGCCGCGCCTCGTCGCCCGACACCGGGGGATTCTCCGGCGCCAGCTCGAGCTTGAGCTCGAATCCGCCTGAGCGGTAGAACTCGCAGACGTCCTGCACCACCCGGTTGATTTCGAGCGGCGCCAGTTCGGAAGGCAGGCTGCGGGCGTACTGGCTGAATTCGTTGACCATTCTTTTCATTGATTCCACTTGTTCCGAAATGGTGTGCGTGCAGCGATTCAAGAAGTCGGCGTCTTCACCTTGCAGCTGTTTGGATAACTTGTTGCGCAGGCGTTCGGCGGCCAGCTGAATCGGCGTCAGCGGATTTTTGATCTCGTGCGCAATTCGTTTCGCCACCTCTTCCCACGCGGTTTCCCGATGGGTCTGCACGACGCCGGTGATGTCGTTGAAGACCACGGCATAGCCGCCGTTCGGCATGGTTGCGCCGCGGCATATCAGGGTCTTGTACTCGTCGCCGATGAACAAGCCGAACTCCCGCTCCCATTCGTCGCCGCCGCTCTTGAGCAGAGGCAGTAATTGCTCGCACAAGTTGTTCAGCGCGGGCTTGTCCGCCGCCGGGCCGAGCGGGCGGTCCAGCAGCTCGGCGAAAGACACGCCGAGGGTTTCCTCGGCGGCTCGGTTGGCGGTCTTCAGCCTGAATTCATCGTCCAAGCTGAGCACGCCCGAGGAAATGCCTTCGAGCACCGTGTGCAGATAAGCGCGTTGATTCTTCAGCAGGCGCTGGCTGCGTTCGTCGGCGTCCTTTGCCTGCGCCAGACGCGCCGTCATCTGGTTGAATGAATTCACCAGCTGCCCGAGGTCATCGCGCGGGGGGGCGCCTATGCGCACGCCGAGCTTGCCGCTCGCGACGTCCCGGGTGCCTTTGGTCAGCATCACGATCGGGCGCATCAATCGTTCGGAGGAATGAAAGGCGAGCCACACCGCGTAGAGCACCGCCGACAACAGCACCAGCGTCAGCACGATGGTCATCATCTGTTTCAGCGCTTCGCGCAGATAGAAGAGGCGGTCGTATTCGCGGTGCGCCGCCTGCACGTTGGCGGCAAGCAGGTTGACGCGCTCGGACACCGGGTAAAGCACCTGAAACAGGCGGGTCTCGGTCTCGGCGCCGGTTTGGGTCAGCGGGAACACCAGCCGTGCGAATAAGCCGCTGTCTTGAATCGGGTCTATGCCCAGGTAGGGCTGGCCTCGGGAGATTTCGTCGAGCGCCTCAGCGGACGGCAGGTCGGGCAGCGGGCTTGCCTCGGCGGCGCCGACCGACGCGATGACGTTTTGGTTGTCGCCGACGATCAGCATCTCGCTTGCGCCGCTTCGTTCGAACAACGACGACAATACGTAAGACGCCAGCTCATCGGGGGTGTCGTTCAACTCGGTGACCATCGGTTCGGCCAGCCGGCGGTATTGTTCAAGCTGCATGTCGAGCGAGTGGCGGCTCAGGTCCAGCGCGTCGCCGAGCGCCGACTCGATTTTGACGTCGAACCATGAATCCACCCTCTTTTCAATCAACCACGACGAGAACAAGTACAGCACCGCCGCCGGAATCAGCGCAAGCAGCACGAACAGACCAGTCAGCTTGGTGGTCAGGCGAGAACCGGGCTGCTTGCGCAGCCGTTTTCGAACCAGCCTCGCGACGTTCACCGCAATCATTGCGACGAGCACCGCCAGAAGAGCAAGGTTGAAACCGAACAATAAGGTGCGGTAGCGGTCGAACACCGCGGCGTCGTTGACCAGTCCGGCCAGCAGCGCCAGCGATGCCGCCAACAACCCGGTCAGGACGACAATCGACAGCGCGGTTGCGGGGCGGGATTCGCTCACGGGCTGCGGTTTCTTTTCAGCGGCCACGCGTACCAACCGGAAGACAAGCGCCAGGCGGGGGAAAAGACCTTTTTCAGGCGCAAGGGAAGCGGCAGCTCCTGGTCCATCAGTTTGATGCGTATGCGCACCCGCGTGTCCGGCGTTGGCTTGATTAATGCCGCACTCGCCAGCGGGATTTTGCGGTAGCGCCCGAGGTGGGCCAGCGCGCGCGACACCGCGGTGAAACTTTTTCTCTTGTTCAACGTCAAGTCGTCAACGACGTACTTTTTTGTCAGCGCGTGGAAGCTGAGGCGACGGATGATCTCGAGGTTGACGGCGCGCTTGTCCGGCAGCCACCGGCGGCTTTTGGCGATTCTTACGTTCGTCAGGAAGAACAGGTCCACGCCTTTGTCAAGCGCGGTTTGCACGTTTTCCGGCAGTTTGATCGCTGCGTCGGCGTTGAGAATGTAGGTGCCCTTCGAAAGCGGGGTGTCGGCGGCGGTGATTTCGATGGCGCCTGCTTGGCGTGGGACACAGGCCAGCAATATCAACGCCGAACAGAAAAGGAACCCGCAGTATCTAAGTTTGCCGATTCGCGGAGATACAAACACGTTCCGCCCCCGATCCGAAAGAGAGGGATTATACCCAAAGAGGGTGTGACCGCTTTGCTCAGGCCGTTGGATTTTCAGACGAATTGCGGCGGAACGTCGAATCAGGACAAGATCATGATCGCGTCCATTTCGACTTCGGCGCCTTTGGGCAACGCCGCGACGCCGACGGCGGCACGTGCCGGATAGGGCTCGTCGAAGTAGTCGCTCATCACTTCGTTGACGGTCGGAAAGTTCGCGAGGTCGGTCAGAAAGACGTTCAGTTTGACGACGTCGGCGAGACTGCCGCCCGCTGCGGTTGCGACGGCCTTCAGGTTGTCGAAGACCCTTCGGATTTGTGCTTCTACGTCGCCGCCGACGAGCTCCATGGTGTCCGGCGCCAGCGGAATCTGCCCCGAGAGATAGACCGTCTCGCCGACGGCGACCGCCTGGGAATAAGTGCCGATGGCCTGCGGCGCCTGATTGGTTTTGACGATGCGTTTGTTCATGACTGCTCCTTGTGAGGGATTCACTTTATGCGGGAGACGCGGACGTCTTTCGAAACGCCTCGTATCCTGCGCATGAGGTCCGCCAGATGATCGCGGTTCTTGACGCTGAGTGTGAAAGTCAGAAGCGCGGTTGCACCCGGGCGCTCCTCGACCGTGACGTTCTCGATGTTGGAACCGGTCTGCGCGATCCTGTCGGCGATTATCGCAAGCATGCCGCGGCGGTGTTGAGTGACCGTGCGAATCGCCGCTGAGTAGTCGGCGTTCGGCGTCCCGTCTTTCGCCCAATGGAGCAGCAGGCCTTTGTCGCCGTCATCGGTGCGCGCGATGTTTTTGCACGCGCTGCGGTGCACGACCAGTCCCTTGCCCGGATTCAACAGGCCGACGATGGCGTCGCCCGGAATCGGGTGGCAACACTTGGCGTAGGTGACGACGACGCCCTCCGTGCCGGTGATTGCAAGCGGTTTGTCCGAAGCGGCGGGCGGTGCGTCGTTAAGATCGAGAAGCCGCCGCGCAATCAACGGCGGCACTTGGTTGCCGAGCCCGATCTCCCTGAACAGATCTTCTTGGCTTTCAAGTTGAAGCCGTTCGAGCAACGACCGCCACCGGTGTTCGGCGACTTTCCCCAAATCGTTGCCGTTGCTTTCGAACGTGTTTTTCAGCAGGCGCTTGCCGAGTTTGACCGCGGCTTTCTCGCTGGTGTTTTTCAGATGGCTGCGGATTGCAGCGCGCGCTTTCGCGGTGACGGCGAAAGCGAGCCACAACGGCGTCGGGTGCGTGTGCCGGTCGGTGATGATTTCGACCGTTTGCCCGTTCCCAAGTTCGGCGCTCATCGGCGTCGGGCGTTTGTTCACCAGTGCCCTCGAGTACGTCATGCCGACGTCGGTGTGCACCGCAAAGGCGAAATCGAGGACGGTCGCGCCACGCGGCAAGGTCATGATTTCGCCCTGCGGCGTGAAAACATAGACCTCGTCGGGGAACAGGTCCATCTTGACGTTCTCAAGAAAGTCGGTCGAGCTGCCGGCGTGTTTGCGCAGTTCCACCAAGTGGCGCGTCCACTCGTGCGCGGTGGAATGATCCGGGTCGCCGCCGCTTTGTCCCGAGGCTTTATACACCGCGTGCGCGGCGATGCCGTGTTCGGCGACGTTGTCCATCTCGCGGGTGCGGATTTGAATCTCTATCGGGATGGCTTGCGGGCCGAACAGAACGGTGTGCAGTGATTGGTATCCGTTCGCCTTGGGGATTGCGACGTAGTCCTTGAAACGCCCGGGCACCGGCTTGTAGAGATTGTGAATCAATCCGAGCGCGCGGTAGCAATCGTCCACCCGTTCCACGATCAAGCGCAACGCGAACACGTCGAACACTTCCGAGAACGGCAGGCGCTTTTGCCGCATCTTCTTATATACGCTGTACACGTTCTTGCGCCGGCTGAAGACTTCGTGGTCAATGTTCGCCGTGTTCAAGCGCTTGCGGACTTTGTTTTGAATGCTGCGCATCATTTTCCTGTGCCGTCCGCCGCTTTGCTCGACCGCCTGTGACAACGCCTGATGGCGCATCGGATAAAGCGCCTTGAATCCGAGCTCCTCCAATTCACGCGATACCGCGTCCATGCCGAGACGCTGTGCGATAGGCGCGTAGATTTCAAGCGTCTCTTTCGCGATTATTTTCTGTTTGGCCGCCGGCAGATGGTGCAAGGTGCGCATGTTATGCAAGCGGTCGGTGAGCTTGACCAGGATTACGCGCAAGTCTTTCGACATTGCGAGGATCATCTTCTGGAAGTTGGCCGATTGCTTGGCCTCGCGGGTTTCCAGGTGCAGGTGGTCTATGTTGCTGACCCCGTCAACGATCTCCGAGACTTCCTTGCCGAATTTTTTGACCAGCTCGTTCTTGGTGACGTGGGTGTCTTCGAGCACGTCGTGGAGAATGCCGGCGATGATGGTTGTCGCGTCCAGGCGCAGCTCGGCCATCGCTTGAGCGACTTTCACGGGGTGGGAGATATAAGGTTCTCCCGACATTCGTTTTTGTCCGGTGTGCGCGTCGGCGCTGAACAAGTACGCCTTGCGGATGTTTTCTATTTCTTTGGGAGACAGGTAAGTTTCGAGCGACGCTTCAAGACTTTTACTCAGTTCATCCTGCGGCTCATCGTGCGCGTCGCCCGGCGCCGCCCGTTTCCACGGCGCCCATTTACCCGTGCCTTTTCTGGCGTGTTTTGAAGCGTCGGAAGAGGCCGCAACAGAGCGGTGCCGCATCGTGTAAGGCTGGCTTCAGGCGGGCTTTTCTTCGGCTGGCCCGCTTTCCTGCGCGTTTTCGGCGTCGCTTTCGCCCGGCTCGGGCGCCGCGTTCCCCGCGGTGCCGAACGCTTCGTCCATCGAGCTCAGGAATTTATCGCCGGCGGCGGCTTCGTTCTCGCCGGACGCTTCGGTCTGCACGCCGACGTCTTCGCCGGGCGTCTCGTCACCGGCTTTCAAGTGGTCAAGATTGAGGTCGGCTATTTTTTCCATGCCCTCTATTGTTTCGGTGCCCTCTTCCAACGGGTCCATTTCTATGCCGGCGTCCTCACCGTCGTTTTCTTCAAGGTCTTCGGCCATGTCGCCGAGCTCGGCCGAGACGTCTTGATTCATCAAGCCGTGCGCAATCAAGTCCGCCAGTTCTTCGTCGGCGGTCGGATCTTTGACCAGCGGCTCGTCGAGGATGTCCTCGTTGATGACGCCCGCCGCGATTTCACGCAGCGCGACGATGTTGGGTTTTTCGCCGCCCGCGTCTTCGACCTTGGGGGCGGCGCCGTCTTGAAGTTGTCTCGCTCGGTGGCTTGCGACCAGCACCAGCTTGAAGTGGTTGGGAATATTCTCCAAACAATCTTCGATGGTGATTCTTGCCATGTCTCCTCCAGCGCCGAGCGCCGTTTGATTTGTCGCCGGGGGCAGACGCCCCCGAAAGGGCGGCTATTCTAAACCGTTGACCGTTCGCAGTTCAAACGGCGGGATTCTCGGTTGCAACCAGCACCCGCAAGGCTTGCTCGACCCGCGCTTGTTCCGCAGGGTCGGCGGGCCGGCCCGCCAGCAGGCGTTGCAGCGCCGTGCAAGCGCGGTCGAAATCGTCGTTGACGATTACGGCGTCGAACTCCCGGTGGCGGCGGATTTCCCGGTGCGCGGCGTCGAGGCGGTGCTCGATGGTTTCCGGCGAGTCTTGATCGCGCGTCTGCAGCCGTTCCCTCAACGCCGCCATGGACGGCGGCAGGATGAAGATCGAGAAGGTGCCGGCAAGACTGTCCCTGATTTGTTGCGCGCCCTGGCAGTCAATTTCGAGCACCACGTTCTCGCCGCGCGCGCACTTTTCCTCGACCTCGCTGCGTGAAGTGCCGTATCGGTAACCGAACACCCAGGCGTGTTCGAGAAAGTCGCCGCTTTCAAGCATTCGCTCGAACTCCTCGGTGCGGATGAAGTGGTAGTCGCGGCTGTGTTCTTCATCTTTGCGCGGCGGACGCGTCGTGTGCGACACCGCCACGCTGAAGCCGCCGAGGCGGGCGAGCGCTTTTTTCAGCAACGAAGTTTTGCCGGCGCCCGAGGGCGCTGAGACGATAAAGAGTTTGCCGGCGGCCATGGCTTGTTGTCGGACGGCTGGGGGGAAGACCGAAAGCCGTTCAATCATACCCTATCGGTTCGACCGCCCGTTCACGGCGCCCGAGTGCTTGCGGCCGGTGCGGCGCTTGGGAAACGAGGGCGGTCGAGGGGATAATCGGGGGCAGCCTTGCCCGGGGAGAACGGCAAGCATGAAAGCACGCAAGGTCTATGGACGAAGAAATCATCGGCTACCTGAAATCGCACGCGCCGGCAAAACCGGCCTTGTTCGGTGGAATCAGCGTTCCTCGATTCGAGGCGGAATTCTGGACCGCCAAGCAGCGGCGGGCGAACCCCCTGCACGAAGTATCGTACAGGGCGTGTTTCAAGGCGCAGCTGCCGCAACTGTTCATCGCCAAGCTGACGCGCCCGGGCGACGGCGTGTTCGACCCGTTCGGCGGACGCGGGACGACCGCGGTCGAAGCTGCGTTGAGCGGCAGGACGCCGGCGTCCAACGACGTCAACCCGCTGAGCGAGATCCTGGCTGCACCGAGGGTGGACCCGCCTTTCGCCGAAGAAGTTCAAGCCCGTCTCGATGAATACGTTATGCGTCCCGGCGCCGAGGCCGGTGTTGACTTAACGATGTTCTACCATCCGGACACCGAAGCCGAAATCGTTTCTTTAAGAGAGGCGTTGCGCGCACGGAGAACGGCGAACGTTGAAGACCGCGTGGACCGATGGGTCAGGATGATTGCGACGAACAGATTGACGGGGCATTCCCCCGGATTTTTCTCGGTCTATACCCTGCCGCCCAACCAAGCGGTTTCGGCCGAGGGACAATCCAAGATCAACCGTCGGCGCAATCAGTCCCCTCCCTACCGCGACACCAAGCGGTTGATCATGAAGAAGACGAGGCAGTTGCTGTCGAAAATCGACCCGGCGGGTCGCCGCAGGCTGCGCCGGGCCGCTTCCCGCGCGGTGTTCACTTCGAACGACGCCCGGCGAGTGCCGGAAATCCCCGACGGCGCCGTCTCTTTGGTGGTGACGTCTCCCCCGTTCCTCGACGTGGTTCAGTACGCCAGGGACAACTGGCTTCGCTGCTGGTTCAACGGTGTTGACGCCGCCGCGGTCGAGCGGCGTCTTGCGGCGTCCAAGACCGTCGGCGCTTGGGAGCAGGTCATGTTCGGTGTTTTGCAAGAGCTGTACCGGGTCGTCAAGCCCGGCGGGTGGGTCGCTTTCGAAGTCGGGGAAGTCAAGGGCGGCAGGGTCAAGCTCGACGAGCACGTCGTTCCGTTGGGACTCAAAGCCGGCTTCGACTGCAAAGCCGTGATGATCAACCGGCAAGCGTTCACCAAGACGGCGAACATCTGGGGCGTGGCCAACAACCGCAAGGGAACCAACACCAACAGAATCGTGTTGTTTCGCAAGGAGGCTTGAAAGCGCCTTGCACGTGCAGGGCCGGGCAAACTGGTCGGAGTGAGAGGATTTGAACCTCCGGCCCCTGCCTCCCGAAGGCAGTGCTCTACCAGGCTGAGCTACACTCCGGGCTCAGTGAAGCGCCTGATTATACGCGGTGGCGCAATATCTCCGCGGTACGCGTTGCGCCGTTCGGCGCAGTCAAAGTGCGGTATTGCTGGAACCGCACCTTTAGACCGCCTTGGACAAATCGGCGTCAAAACGGCGCAAGAAACGATTTGAGAGGGTTATTAACAAGACAGGCGGCTTTTCGGAAACAAGGCAGCCAGAAAAAGCCGAAACAACAGGAAAGGAGCAAAAAAAGGACGAAACACCGCGAGAGAGGCTTTTGAGACGACGGGAGAACCTGAAACACGAAAAAGGGGGCAGGACAGGCCGCAGAGAGAGGGATAACCCGGGGAAAAACTTGAGAGAGTGTACAAAATATCTGTGTATCCGCCAATTTAAAGATGGGTCATGACAACTTGAGCGTGTCTAAAAACACGTTAAAGTATTGTCATGACCCTTAAATTTTTCACGATTTAATCTCCCATAAAGTAATCAACAAACCGCCGCGCCCGCTCGAACACCGGTAGCGGAAAACATGTCCCAAGGTGCACGCCTGAAACACGGCGCCGCCGGTCGAACCAATAAGGGTGCAACACGCCCGGAAAACAAGCTAAGGCTCATTAACAATATCCGATAAAGGCAAAACGACAAAAAACACAAACAAAATAAAGATACACAAAGCAGCCAAAGCAACAGCCAAAACAAGCTTAAAAGCCAATCTAAAGACTTCGGCAAACTTCAACGCTCACTCGCTCCAAGAATCCCGCGGGCATGAGGGCAGGCTAACCAGTCGCCGACGCAGCCTTAACTGCTTGGATTGGTCTTCCACACGGAGACGGCTTGCAGCCAACACGCCACGAGAACCAGAACCGAACGAAAGAACTAGATTACGCGCCGACAATTCAGACGGCTCGCTGTCAATCTGCCTCTCTTCGAGAAACGAACGTGAAAAAACATCGTCGCCCTGCTTCACCTCATCACCATCAGCAGGCGGCGCAACCGAGATATCAACACCCAGCAACCGAAGAATCTTGCGCCGGTGCCGATAATTGTTTTGAGGCAGGTCGAGCATGGCCGGAATGATACCCCAGAATTGCCATCGGTGGCTCTGTAAGCCGCTAGCAGACGGGCCGAGCAATCTCCGGGGTATGGCAAGCGCGTTGTCGCCGGGCGGGCGGCGAAGCGCCGTTTGCACGAGTCGAATTCTATTCCCCGTGCGGTTGCGGGTCGCCGCCGGTTCAGTGGTCGCGCACGACCGTGAACGTGGCGAGCTCGGCGAGCGCGGTTTTGTACGGCGAGCCGGGCAACGCCGACAACGCCGCGTGCGCTTGATCGGCGTACGCCGCCGCCCGCCGCCGGGTGTATTCGAGCGCACCGCTTGCACGCACAAGTTCGATGACGGCTTTCACGTCCTTGCCGTTGCCGGCTTTTTTCTTCAAGGCGCCCTTGAGAAATTGCACGCCGTCGGGGGGGCAGTGCTCAAGTGCGTAGATGAACGGCAACGTCGGTTTGCCTTCGGTGAAATCATTCGCCGGCGGTTTGTCTGAGCCGTTGCGCGGTTCGTAATCCAGAACGTCGTCTATCAGCTGGAACGCAAGCCCTGCGTTGAGGCCGAAGCGGGCGGCGTTGTTTTCGGCATCCTCGGTCGCGCCGGCGGCCAGTGCACCGACGCGCGCGGCGGCTTCGAACAGCTTGGCGGTCTTGCAACGGATCACCTGCAGGTAGTCGTTTTCGCCGACGTCGTCGCGGCGGCAGTTCAACATCTGATGCACTTCGCCCTCGGCAATCGTGTTGGTGGCGTCGGCGAGCACGTCGGTGACGCGCTGCAAGCCGGACTCGACGATCATCTGAAACGCACGCGAGTACAGGAAGTCGCCGACGAGCACGCTCGCGTCGTTGCCCCAGAGCGACTTGGCGGTCTTGCGCCCGCGCCGCAGGTCGGCGTTGTCAACGACGTCGTCGTGGAGCAGCGTCGCAGTGTGGATGAACTCGATGATTGCGGCGAGCAGTTTGTGCGCGTCGCCGTCGTAGCCGTGCGCCTTCGCCGACAGCAGCACCAGCAGCGGTCGCAGGCGCTTGCCGCCGCTTTCGACGATGTGGCGGCCGAGTTCGTTGATGAAGTCGAGATTCGAGTGCAGGCGTTCGACGATGAGCGCGTTGACCGCGGCCATGTCCGCCGCCACGGGCGCTCTGATGTCGTCAAGTTGGGTTGCGTGCACTGTGCGTCATTATAAGCTTCGGTTTTCGTTGCAGATTGTTATGGCGAGTCCGACAAATCCGTCACCGGTCCGCTTAATAACCGCCCTTGCGCCGGCTTTCGGGAAGCCCGCCGATGCGCCCCGCTTGCTTGCTCGGGTCCTTGGGGAATAACGCGTAGAGCGTCTTCGCCGACACGCTCTTGTCCCCCCATTTTTCCTGCATCGCTTTGACGAGGCTGCGCGTGTTGGGCTGGTTCTCGTTGTTGTTGAAGAATTCGTCGCGCAAATAGCGCACGACGTCCCAGTGCTTGTCGGTCAGTTCAATGCTTTCGCTTTCCGCAATCGCTTGCGCGACGTCTTCGTTCCAGTCTTCGGCGTTGACGAGAAATCCCGTCGCGGTGGTTTCGACCTCCTTGCCGTTCACGTTAAGCGCCATGTTTGCCTCCTGTTGTATCAGCGGTTGTTTTTATTTTGTTCGGGCCGCGCGTCGCGGTTGCAACGCTTCTTATTTTACTCATCCGGCTTTCCGGACACGGCGTCTATGCTTTTGTGCGGCAAGAAGATGCCGCAGCCGAATTCACGCCAATCTCCCAGCCCGCGTTGCTGTACCAGCACCGACTCCTGCGGTTTGAGGCCGTCGATCATCAGGCTGCGGGTCTCGATGTCTCGTTGCGGCGTGTGTATCACGCGACTGAGTCCGCCCATCATCTTAGGCGGGTTGACGCCGAGCTCGGCGAGCATCTTCGCCGCGTTGTTCAGGAACGCCCCCTCGTCGGGCGCCGCCGGCGCCAAGTGGCGGGCGAACAGCGTGCCGTGGGTACTCAGCAAGAGTACTTTGCTTTCGCCGACCGCGCATTCGTGGCCGCCGACGTCGAGCGTGCACCCCTCGAGCCGCGTCGCCTGACCGACGCGATGCTTCGGCAGGCGCACGCTCAGCCGCGCGCGCCGCGACAGATGGATGACCGCGCCGCCGCCTTCCGGCCGCATCCAGCCGTTGCCGGACTCGGCGCCGCACACCACGTGTATTCCGGCCGACGGTTCGTCGGTGAGCCACGGTAGCGCTTCTTCGACCGACGTCTTCAATGCGTAGGCGTGGTCGGCCGGCAGGCTGCGGCAGCGAATCCTGAAGCTCAGGTCAACGACGTCGTCGGGCACTTCGTAACGCGCGCCTTGTGCCGGGTCTTGCCAATACATCGTGATTCGTTTCGCTGAAGTTCCGCGGCTCAGGAGCGGACGTTGGTGGCCGAGGTGAACGCCGCTTCGAGCTGCGCTTCCCAGTCCTCGGGCGTGTCGGCGAAAGGCGGGCGTACGTCGAATTGAAGGAACGTCTCGCCGGCGCCGGCGCGTGCTTTGATCAAGTCGATCAGCTGCCCGAAGCTGGACAGCTCGCGTTGTTCGAGCAGGATTTTGCTGAGCGTCAGCACGGCGTCATCCGCTCAGCGTTGCGTAGCCCGTGCCGGCGAGACGTTCGCGGTACCGTGCCCGGTACAACAGCCGTTTCGGTTCTTTCTGGGACTTGGAGGCGAAACTGCGGCGGTTGTGCAGCACGTTGTTGCAGACGACGCCTTCGCCGCCGTCGAGACGATGCTCGACGTGATACCCGCTCGGCGTGTGCAGCACGTCCTGAATAAAGGCGCGCGCCGCGGTTGTCGTGTCGTCCTTGCGCCAGGCGATGTAGCGTTGGCGTTCGGTGTAGCGCATGGCGACGTCGCCGCTCGCCGGGTGCAGGGCAAACACCGGCGCTTGGCGTGCTTGCCTCATGCCCCATGCGTCGGCGGCGTCGGTCGTTTCCTCGGCGTCGTGCGGCACGGTGATGGTCGCAGGGTGCATCAGCGCCGTCACGTAGTCCGGGTTTTCATCGCGCAGCAGAATGTACAGAATCTCGGGGTCGAAGTATTGATTTTCGCCGCCTTTATCCGCCGGGTGAACGCAGTGCATCGCAAACGCGCGAATCTCTTCTTTGCCGGCGTTGTAGTAACCGTCGGTGTGCCAATTCAGACGCTGTGAGGTGTACGGAATGTAACGCGTGCCGGGTGTCAAGGTGACGTGGCTGACGCCGTCTTTGCCGGCGCAGGGATTGATCGTCAAGGTGTGCAGACCGAGCTGCTCCCAGAATCGCTTGAGCGTCGGTTTGTCCACGTCGCCGTTCACGCGGTAAAACGCGAAATTGCGCCGCCTGCAGCGTTCGGTGAGCGCGGCGAGTTCTTTTCCGCTGGGCGTTTCCGGGTCGGCGACGGGCACCGGTTTCGCGGCGTCCTTGAGATCCTTGTTGAAAGCCGCAAGCTTGCGCTTGCGCCATTGTCGGTAAGCCGTCTCGTTTTCGAGCACGAAAGGCGACGACGCCGATGCGTCGTTTTGCATGGGGAGATTGTACGGGTCGCGTCCGGCGCCGCTGTGCGCGCAAAACGATGTATTTGCTTGGGAATTATATACATTAGTCCCTCAGGACTTCCGTATCAATTTGACGCTTCACAGGTCGACCAACGCCGCTACCTCCACGCCCAGCCGCCCCATTCCCGGAGGCCGACGCCGCGGCTTCGACGCCAAGCTTGGTTTTCGCAAGGCTCACCGCGGCGATTTGAGAAAAGAATAGCATTTCCATTCCGCAAATCAAGGGACTATTGTGTATAAGTCCCATTTGTTTCATGTTTCATAGTGAGAGAATTAATAGCTTGCTTTTGGATGGGTAGTTTAACGAACGAGCGTTCCGCAGTCCGCCGCGCGTGGATAAAAGGCGGCTATTCAGCGGTATTTCCGTTATTCATTCCCGGTGCGATGATTCGTCGGTAAGCCTGATGGCACGACGCCCGGTTATAGTCCAGCTATAGCCCGGTTATAGCCCAGTTATAGCTAAGGGGATAAGCCGGGCTGGTTGTTAAGCTATTGTCGAGACCTTACAATTCCGCGTTGCCGTCAAGCAATCCTGCGGAGCGCCCTTGCCGGGAAGCCGCAGCACCGAAATCAAACGAGCAAGAGGAAAAACCAATGGCCGATAAGCATCACGCTACTCCGATGCTGGACGAATTGGAACACGGTGCATGGCCGAGTTTCATTTCCGGCATCAAGCGTCTCAGAGACGAACACCCCGACCAGCGCGTCAACAACATCGCCAACGACTTGCTTGGTCAACTCGAACATTCGTACGAAACCCGCAAAGGTTATTGGAAAGGCGGCACGGTCAGTGTCTATGGTTACGGCAGCGGCATCATTCCGCGCTTTTCAGAGGTCGGCGCCGCGTTTCCGGCGTCCAAGGAATTCCACACGTTGCGCGTGCAACCGCCCGCGGGCAACTACTACACGACCAAGATGCTGCGCGATCTCGCGTCGAGCTGGGAAAAATGGGGCTCGGGGCTGGTCACTTTCCACGGTCAAACCGGCAACATCATGTTCATCGGCGCGACAACCGAGAACACCCAGCATTTCTTCGACGAGATCAACGACTACGGTTGGGATCTCGGCGGCGCCGGGCCCTGCGTGCGCACCGGCCAATCGTGCGTCGGCTCCGCCCGCTGCGAACAGTCGAACCTTGACGAAATGCGCATTCACCGCACCCTGCTCAACAATTTCACCGACGACGTCCACCGTCCGTCGCTGCCTTACAAGTTCAAGTTCAAGGTTTCCGGTTGCGGCAACGACTGCATGAATTCGATCGAACGCGCCGACATGGCGATCATCGGCACTTGGCGCGACGACATGAAAGTGGACCAGGAAGAAGTCAAGGCGTACGTCAAGAAGAAAGGGCGCCAGTACATCATCGACAACGTAATCGCGCGTTGTCCGACCCAGGCGCTTTCGTTGCGCGACGACGACACGCTCGGCGTGGACAACCGCAGTTGCGTGCGGTGCATGCACTGTCTGAACGTGATGCCGAAAGCCCTGTCGCCGGGCGACGACAAAGGCGCGGCGATCCTGATGGGCGGCAAGCGCACGCTGAAAATCGGCGACCTGATGGGCACCGTGGTCGTGCCGTTCATGAAACTCGAAACCGAGGAGGACTACGAGCGGCTCACCGAGCTGGCCGAGAACGCGATTGACTTTTGGGCCGAGAACGGGCTTGAGCACGAACGTTGCGGCGAGATGGTCGAGCGCATCGGGCTGGTGAACTTCCTTGAAGGCATCGGCGTCGAGGTCGATCCCAATATGGTCAACGACCCGCGTACCAGCTCCTACGTGCGGATGGACGACTGGGACGAGGAGGCCGTCAAGTGGTTTCAGCGCAGGGCGTCCAACGGACGCGGCAACGGCGCCGCCGGGGACAAAGAACAAGCCGCCGCCCATTAGGGCGTCTGATTTAACTTCAGACCGAAAGGAAAAGACCTCATCATGGCAAAACACCATCGTGATCCCATCGAGTCGGGTTGCCCCGACGGGTTTCAATACATGCATCCCGTGATGCGCAAGAACTACGGGAACTGGAAGTACCACGACGATCCCAAGCCCGGCGTGCTCAGGCACGTCTCGCACGACGGCGAAGCGATTTGGACGGTGCGCGCGGGCACCCAGCGCATCCTCGACGTATTCACCTTGCGCAAGCTGTGCGACATCGGCGACCGCTACGCCGACGGTTACGTCCGTTTCACGATCCGCAGCAACATCGAGTTCATGGTTTCCGACGAGACCAAGGTCGAGCCGCTGATCGGCGCGCTTGAAGCCGAGGGGTTTGTCGTCGGCGGCACCAAGAACTCGGTGACGATGATTTCACACACGCAGGGATGGCTGCACTGCGACATCCCCGGCACCGACGCGTCGGGCGTGGTCAAGGCGATGATGGACGAGCTGATCGACGAGTTCAAAGAGTGGAACATGCCGAACCGAGTGCACATCACGACGTCGTGCTGCCAGATCAACTGCGGCGGCCAGGGCGACATCGCGATCAACGTGCAGCACACCAAGCCGCCCAAGATCAATCACGACTTGGTCTCCAACGTGTGTGAGCGTCCGTCGGTGGTGGCGCGCTGCCCGGTCGCGGCGATTCGCCCGGCGATGGTCAACGGCAAGCCGTCGCTCGAAGTCGATGAGAAGAAATGTATCTGCTGCGGCGCGTGTTATCCGCCGTGTCCGCCGATGCAGATCAACGACCCTGAGCACACCAAGCTGGCGATTTGGGTCGGCGGGAACCACTCGAACGCGCGCGGCAAGCCGACTTTTCAGAAGCTGGTCGCCGCCGGCATCCCCAACAACCCGCCGCGGTGGCCCGAGGCGACCGCGGTCGTCAAGAAGATTCTGCACGCTTATAAAAGCGACGCAAAGGACTGGGAGCGCATCAACGACTGGATCGAACGCATCGGTTGGCCGCGCTTCTTTGAATTAACCGAGCTGCCGTTCACCAAGTTCCACGTGGACAACTGGCTTGGCGCTCGGAACAGCCTCAACGCATCGACTCATATTAGATTCTAGCCGCCGCTGCTCGTCAGCCGGCCGCATCAAGCGAGAGTACCCGTGAAGCTTGGCATTTTGGTCAACGAAGGGCCTTATACGCATCAAGCCTCGGACAGCGCGTATCAGTTCACGAAAGCTGCGCTCGAAAAAGGCCATGAGATTTTCCGCGTGTTTTTCTACAACGACGGGGTCAACAACGGCACGCGCCTGACGGTGCCGCCGCAGGACGACCGCAACCTGACCGAGTTGTGGAGCGGGCTCGCGCAGGAGCACGGCCTGGACCTCGTGGTGTGCGTCGCGGCGGCGCAGAGACGCGGCGTTCTCGACGACGACGAAGCCAAACGTCACGGCAAAGACGCCGACAATATCGCGCCGGGGTTTCGCATCTCGGGGCTCGGGCAGCTGGTCGAAGCCGGGATACAGGCCGACAGGCTGGTGGTTTTCGGCGATTGAGGAAGACGCGATGGCGGGCGAAGAGCAGGTCAACACCGGCGGTGTCACGAAGAAATTTCTGTACGTGAACCGCAGGGCGCCCTACGGCACGATTTACGCGCTCGAGTCGCTCGAGGTGGTGCTGATTGCCGCGGCGTTTGAGCAGGACGTGAGTCTCGCCTTTCTCGACGACGGCGTTTATCAGTTGAAGAAAGGGCAAGACACAAAAGGCATCGGCATGAAGAATTTCTCGCCCGCGTACAACGCGCTCGGCGATTACGACGTCAAGAAGATTTACGTCGAGAAAGAGTCGCTTGAAGAACGCGGCTTGAGCGCCGCCGACTTGCTCGAACTCAAATACGAAGACGAGGACGACGACTGGGCCGAGAAAGACTCGATCCGCGTCGTCAGCCGGCGCGAGATGTCGGAAATCATGGACGAGCAGGACGTCGTCCTGAGCTTTTGAGCCAAGCCGATACAGAGGCCGATACAGGCCGATAAGGGGCGCGATCATGGCGATGCTGCACACGGTCAATAAGTCTCCGTTTGAGCGCAACGCGCTGGCGGCGTGCCTGCGCCACGCGAAGAAGGGCTGCTCGGTGCTGTTCATGGAGGACGGCGTATTCGCCGCACTCGACCGCACGGCGCACTCCGACGCGGTCAAAGCCGCAAACGGGGATTTGAAGTTTTACGTGCTCGGCCCGGACGTTTATGCACGCGGTCTTGATAAGTCGAATATAATGGACGGTATCGAGATCGTTGATTATGAGGGGTTTGTCGATCTCGTCACCTCGCACGAGAACGTGCAAGCGTGGCTTTAAGCGCCCCTGATTTGTCATTAACGACAGGAGAAAACAATGGCTTTAGAAGTTGACGGAAAAAGCTATGAAACCGACGAGGAAGGTTATCTGGCGAACCTGAGCGACTGGAAACCGGAGCTGGCCGTCGCCATGGCGAAAGCCGACGACGCGGAACTCGAGGATAACCACTGGGAAGTGATCAACTTCCTGCGTGAGTACTATGAGGAATACCAGATTGCACCGGCGGTTCGCGTCTTGACCAAAGCGATCGGCAAGAAGCTGGGCAAGGACAAGGGCAACAGCAAATATCTGTACGAGTTGTTCCCTTACGGCCCGGCCAAGCAGGCGTGCAAATACGCGGGCCTGCCGAAGCCCACCGGCTGCGTCTGAGGCCGGCGGCGCGGGCGGTCTTATGCGGTGCGACGCAGTGACGGCGCGGGCGGGCCGGGCGG
>CAZKLI010000152.1:0-1909 GCA_964553575.1 uncultured Chromatiales bacterium | reverse complement strand
TGGACTTCACGATCGAGGTCGAGCGGTCGTTGCGGGTGCTCGACGGCGCGGTCGCGGTGTTTTGCGCGGTCGGCGGCGTCGAGCCGCAGTCGGAGACGGTGTGGCGCCAAGCCGAACGTTACAAGGTGCCGAGAATCGCTTTCGTCAACAAGATGGATCGTGCGAGCGCGGATTTCACGCGCGTCGTCGGCCAGATCAAAACCCGGCTGGGAGCCAATCCGGTTCCGGTGCAGCTGCCGATCGGCAGCGAGGAAAACTTCGCCGGCGTCATTGACCTGGTAAGGATGAAAGCGGTGCACTGGGCTGAGGAGAACATGGGGGCGACGTTCGAGCTCAAGGAGATTCCCGACGACGTGCAGGATGAATGCCGCAAGGCGCGGGAGCAGATGGTCGAGGCGGCGGCGGAGGCCAACGAGACGTTGATGGACAAGTATTTGGAGAGCGGCGACCTGTCGGAGGAAGAAATCCACCAGGGGATTAGGATTCGCACTTTGGCGAATGAGATCGTGCCGGTTCTGTGCGGCTCGGCTTTCAAGAACAAGGGCGTGCAAGCCTTGCTCGACGCAGTCGTGCGGTATCTTCCGTCGCCGACCGACGTGCCGGCGGTGCAGGGCGTGGCGAAGAACGGAGAAGACAAGGCGCCGCAGCGTGAAGCCTCCGACCAAGCCGACTTTGCCGCGTTGGCGTTCAAGATCGCCTCCGACCCGTTTGTCGGCTCGCTGACTTTCTTCCGCGTCTATTCCGGGGTGTTGAACTCGGGCGACAGCGTGCTCAACCCGAACAAATCCAACAAGGAACGCGTCGGGCGCATTCTGCAGATGCACTCGAACTCGCGCGAGGACATCAAGGAAGTGCGCGCCGGCGACATCGCCGCCGCTGTCGGTCTCAAGAACGTGACCACCGGCGAGACCTTGTGCGCCTTGAACAGCCCGATTGTTCTCGAACGCATGGAGTTTCCCGATCCGGTGATTGCGGTTGCGGTCGAGCCGAAGACCAAGGTCGATCAGGAGAAGATGGGCTTGGCTTTGCAGAAGCTCGCTCAGGAAGACCCCTCTTTCCGCGTCCAGACCGACGAAGAATCGGGGCAGACCATCATTTCGGGCATGGGCGAGCTGCACCTCGAGATCATCGTTGACCGCCTCAGGCGCGAGTTCAGCATCGACGCGAACGTCGGCGCGCCGCAAGTCGCGTACCGGGAGACGGTCAGGAAGCCGGTCGAACAGGAAGGCAAGTTCATCCGTCAGACCGGCGGGCGCGGCCAATACGGCCACGTGTGGCTCAAGATCGAACCGCTCGAACGCGGCGGCGGCTACGAGTTCGTCAACAAGATCGTCGGCGGCGTCATCCCGAAAGAATACATTCCGGCGGTGGACAAGGGCGTCCAAGAGCAGATGCAAAACGGGATTCTGGCGGGCTACCCGGTCATGGACGTCAGGGTCACCCTCTACGACGGTTCGTATCACGAAGTGGATTCGTCGGAAGTGGCGTTCAAAGTCGCCGGTTCGCAGTGTTTCAAGCAGGGTGTGCTCCAAGCGTCGCCGGTGTTGCTCGAACCGGTGATGAAAGTCGAGGTCGTGACGCCCGAAGAGTACATGGGCGACGTCGTCGGCGACCTCAACCGCCGCCGCGGCATCGTCGGCAGCATGGAGGGCTCGCCGGTGGGCAAGGTAATCAGCGCCGAGGTGCCGTTGAAAGAGATGTTCGGTTACGCCACCGACCTGCGTTCGGCGACCCAGGGCCGCGCGACTTACACGATGGAGTTTTTGCAGTATTCCGAGGCGCCGAACAACGTTGCCGAAGAAGTCATCAAAAGCCGCGGCGAAGGCGGCAAATAGGAGGCCACCATGTCCAAAGAGAAATTTGAAAGAACGAAACCGCATATCAACGTGGGCACGATCGGCCACGTTGA
>CAZKLI010000151.1:0-1749 GCA_964553575.1 uncultured Chromatiales bacterium | reverse complement strand
AAAGACGGGTGCGCGATTGCCGATGCAGGTGATAGGCCGAGAGTCAAGGTGTTTCCGGAGAGGGCGCTGGAATGAGCCCGTTGCATGAGAGCATCGTTCAACTTCTCCGCGGGCTGAAACCCCGCCGGGTGTTGATAGCGTACAGCGGCGGTGCGGACTCGACCGCTTTGCTGCATTCGGCCTTGCACTGTTCCTTGCACCGCCCCTTGCACCGTCCCGCGACGGGCGGCGTCGAGATCGTCGCGGTGCACGTCAACCACGGCCTCGACCCCGCCGCCGATCGATGGGAACGGTTTTGCCGCCGCCAGGCGGCGTCGTTCGGCGCGGGTTTTCAAGCCTTGCAGGTTCACGCCGCGTCCCGCGGCGGGGACAGCCCCGAGGAAGCCGCGCGCACCGCGCGCTACGCGGCGTTGAGGGCGGTGGTGCAAAGCGGCGACGTGCTGATGACCGCCCACCACCGGGACGACCAAGCCGAGACCCTGCTGTTGCAGCTGCTGCGCGGCGGCGGCCCTGAGGGGCTTGCGGGAATGCCGGCCTGCGCGCATTTCGGCGCCGGCCGAATCGCCCGTCCTTTTCTCGGCGCGACGCGGGCGCAGCTCAGGCGTTACGTGCGCGAGCACAACCTCGAGTGGCTTGACGACCCGATGAACGAAGACCTGCGTTACGACCGCGGTTACCTGCGCCGTGCGCTTTCGCCGGTCTTGCTCGAACGCTGGCCCGCGTGGCGGGAAACCTTGTCGCGGGCGGCGAGACATCAAGCCGACGCCCGGGAGCTGATTCGAAGGTTTGCGCGCCAGCGTTGCCGTGATTGCCTTGTCGCCGGCGGCGCGTTGTCGGTCGGGCGTTGTCTTGCGCTCGACGACGTTGAGCGCAAGGCCGTTCTGCGTCATTGGATTCAACGCGCCGGCCTGCCGACGCCGTCGGAGAAGCAGTTGCTCAACCTGATCGCGGTGATGCTTTCGGGCGACGTTCGCTCGGGGGCGGCGGCCGGCTGGCCCGGCACCGAAGTTCGTCATTACCGCGGGCGCTTGTACGCGATGACGCCGCTTGCACCGCCCGTTGCCCGCGGCGCGTGGCGCTGGTCATGCGGCGCCGACCTCGAGCTGCCCGAGATCTCGACCAAGCTGACTTGGCGCGAGCTCACCGAAAGAGCACCCGATCTCGGCGGTGCGCCGTCGCTGACCGTGCGCTTGCGCCGCGGCGGTGAAAAATGCGCGTTCGGCGGCGGGCGTTTTCACAAGCCGTTGAAGAAGGTTTTTCAGGAACTCGGCGTGCCGCCGTGGGAGCGCAACCGGGTGCCTTTGGTGTATCTCGGCGACGAATTGCGCGTGGTCTGGAACTCGCCGCCCGGCGCCGCTTCAAGGCGCGGTGATTGACCGGCTCGCGCACCTGCGCGCATCCGGGGCTGGCGTCTCGAAGTTGCCGTATCCGTTGTCCGATGCGTGACACCGCTCAATGCAATTGATAACCAAAAGGTTGCCCGATATGGTAGGTTGTCGTTGCCCCCGCCAGCCTTGATTGAGCGAGGAGACCCTAAACTTCTTATTGCAGAGATGAAAAAATCAAAGATGAAAAAATCCGCACATAAACCAATTTCCACATTGGCCTTCAAGGACATTGGAGATGAAGGAATCAAAGCTCTGGAGTACTATGCCCAATACCGAAAAGCTGCCGACATCATAGAGAGAACTTATATCGCGCTGGGCAGAAAGCAAACATTTAGAACAAGTATTCACTCACCGCTGAACC
>CAZKLI010000150.1:0-6100 GCA_964553575.1 uncultured Chromatiales bacterium | reverse complement strand
TGTCGCTGACGCCTGCGGAGCCGCTGAGCTTGAGCGCGGGGGCTTCGGCCGAGCTGGTATTGACGCTGAGCGAACACGCCGCCCTGCCGCCCGGCCTGCCGGTGGCGCTCAGCCTGGCGACGTCCGGCGACGGTCTGTCGGTGTCGCCTGAAATGCTGTCGCTGGGCAAGGACACGCTGACCGCGACGGTGTCGTTGAGGACGTCTCCGGGTGTCGAGGCGTCGGGGATGCTGCGGGTGACGGCGGGGCGGAACGTGCGCTTGCGCGAACGGGTCGAGTTGGCGGTGTCGGTGGTGCTCCCCGAGGTGTCGGTGTCGCTGACGCCCTCCGAGGCGTTGGTGCTGGAGTCGGGCAGCGTGCTTGAAGGCAGCGAGGAAGTGGTCTTGCGTTTGGAGCAGAGCGAATTGCCGCCGGCGCAGTCGGTGTCGCTCAGGGTGCAGTTGAATTCCGTCGCCGGTTTGTCTTTGTCGCAGACCGGGCCGCCCTCGGTTCAGACCGACCTGTCGTTGAGTGCGGCAAACGAGCGGGCCACGGTGACAGTGAGTGCGATGCCCAACGTGACGGGGACGGGTACGTTGATGGTGACAGCGACGGCGGGTGCGCGGTTGCGTTCGGAACCGTCGCTGGCGATAACGGTAACGACGCCGCGAGTGACGACGTCGTTTGAACCGGCGCCGCTGAGGTTTGAACCGGGGGAGAGGGGAATGGTCACCGTGCGCTTGTGCCGGCCCGGCCGGTCCGACGCGGTTTCCTGTGCAGGAGCCGGTTATCCGCTGGTGCAGGGTCAAGACGTCGGGCTGGAGGCGTCGGCGAGCGAGGGTCTTGCTTTCGTGCCGGGTGCAGGCGGTGTCACGATTGGAAGCGGCGTGGCGACGCTGGTTTTCGGCGGGGGCAGGGAAGAGATTGAAATGACGGTTGAGTTCGTCTCAGGCGTGAGGGAGGGCGAGTTGGTTTTCAGGGCGGTGAGGGGGGTCGCGCTGGTGAACGCCGCGGGCGAACCGGTGGAGACGGTGGCGCTGGAGGTGTCGGCGCCGAGTGCGGGCGCCCGGTTGAGAATCCGCGTGTTTCTTGAAGGCGCGCTGGAGTGACGCCGCCGGGATGAATCGAAGCGCCGGAAGCCGCTGGGTGTATATAATTGGGAGCTATATAGGAAAATTGACAATGCTCACCGCAATTTCGTTCAGTTCAGCGGGAAGATCGGTCTTGTCAACTTTCATATATAAGTCCCATATAATTCCTTTTCGCCACGGTGCGAAAGTGGCGGAATTGGCAGACGCGCCGGCTTTAGGCGCCGGTGGGGTAACCCGTGAGAGTTCGAATCTCTCCTTTCGCAACATTAATTAATGAAGCATTGACGGCTCCTGGCATGATGGACGTTTCGGTCGAGACGACGGGCACCCTCAGCCGCCGGTTGAAATTCAAGATACCCGCGGCCGACGTCGAGTCGCTGGTCGCCGCCCGCCTGCAAAAAATGACGAGAACCGTCCGCCTCGACGGGTTTCGTCCGGGCAAGGTGCCGTTCAGCGTCGTCCGCGAGCGTTTCGGTCCGCGCGTAGCCCAAGAGGTCGTCGCCGAGGTCGTCGAGTCGAGCTACCGTCGCGCGCTGGCGGAGCACGGTTTGACCCCGGTCGGAGGAGCTGAGTTCAACGTTTCCGAGATTTTGTCGGGGCGGGACGTCGAGTTCACCGCCGACGTTGAGCTGTATCCCGAGTTCACCCCCGCATCCCTGAAAGGCGTCAAGGTCGAGAAGCCGGTCGCCGAGATCTGCGACGCCGACGTGGATGAGACGGTCAAGCGCCTGCGCCTGAACCACGCCGAGTGGCGTCCGGTTGAGCGTGCGGCGCAGGACGGCGACCGCGTGCGAATTCACTTCAGGGAGGAGACCGAGGTGTTTGACACCGACGACAAGGGGGAACGGGCGCTGATTCTGGGTTCGGCCTCGGGCGTTGCGGGCGAGTTGGCGAAGCAGCTGCTGAAGTCCAAGCGCGGCGCGGTGAAGAAGATCAAGTTGAATATCCCCGGGGATTACCCGCTGGCCGGCTCGGCGGGCAAGAAACTCAAGTTCAAGGTCGAGGTGCGCGAAGTCGCCGAAAGCGTGCTGCCTCCGCTCGACCGGGATTTTTTCAAGCGATGCGGCGTCGAGGAAGGAGGACTTGAGGAATTGAAGAAAACGCTCAAGGAGGGCATGGAATACGAGCTGAAGAGCAAATTGCGGAGCAGCCTGAGAAAGCGGGTGCTGGACGTTTTGCTCGAGCGCAACGACGTCGAAGCGCCCGAGACGATGGTCCGGCGCGAGACCGAAAGGATGAAAAAAGATATGATTGCCCGGTTCGGCTCCGAAGAAGACGCCGCCAAACTCAGGGACGGCTTGTTCAAGGAGCAGGCGCTGAGGCGTGTAAAATTGGGCATCATCATGAATAAAATCGCGGAAACCAACGAGCTCGGCGTCAAGGAGCAGGAATTCGAAGCCGCGGTCGGAAAGGCGGTCGCGGTCTATGACGACCCTGAAGCCGCCGCACGGCACTACCGCACCGATCCGCGGGCGCGCTCGACGCTGGCCGGGGCGATTCTTGAGGACAAGGTGCTGCAATGGGCGATCGAACAGGTGCAGATAGAAGAGAAACCCTGCACTTTCCGGGACGTCATGAATTCCGAGGCGGCGTGAGGGGACGCCTGATGGCACGCCAAAACGACGGTCCGACGGCGATGAACCTCGTCCCTATCGTGGTCGAACAGACCTCGCGCGGAGAGCGTTCTTACGACATCTATTCGCGGCTGCTGAAGGAGCGCGTGATTTTCGTCGTCGGCGCGGTTGACGATCACATCGCGAACCTGGTGGTCGCTCAGATCCTGTTCTTGGAGTCGGACAACCCGGACAAGGATATTTCGATTTACATCAACTCTCCGGGCGGTTCGGTAACCGCGGGGATGGCGATTTATGACACCATGCAGTTCACCCGGCCCGACGTCAGCACGTTGTGCGTGGGGCAGGCGGCGAGCATGGGGGCGCTGCTGCTTGCGGGCGGCTGCAAGGGGAAGCGTTATCTGTTGCCCCACTCGCGGGTCATGATTCACCAGCCGCTGGGCGGTTTTCAGGGGCAGGCGACCGACATCGACATTCACGCCAAGGAGCTGCTCAAGACGCGCGAGCAGTTGAACGTGGTACTGGCGCGTCACACCGGCCAACCCGTTGAGAAAATCCGCGGCGACACCGAGCGCGACCACTTCATGAGCGCCGAGGAAGCGCTGAAGTACGGTTTGGCCGACGAGATACTGACTAGCCGCGACCAAGCGTAGAGTACTACTTGTGCCCGTCCGCCTGTGGATAACCCCGGCACGGCGTAAAACAGGTTTCTAAATGTGCTATGTTTGGGCGCCATGAAAAACGTTAACGACAGCGGAGGCGGGGGGTCGGGTGGCATGAGCAGCAAGTCGTTGAAGTGTTCTTTCTGCGGAAAAGGCCAGCAGGACGTACGCAAGCTGATAGCCGGTCCCGCACACGTTTTCATCTGCAACGAATGCGTGGGCCTTTGCAACGACATCCTCAAGGACGAGTTGCATCAAGGGCCGGTCAAGGCGCCGGCCGCTCTGCCCAAACCGCGTGAAATCAAGGAAAACCTCGACAAATACGTGATTGGCCAGGAGTACGCCAAGCGCGTATTGTCGGTTGCGGTTTATAACCACTACAAACGGCTCGGACTTCGCAAGGCGGGTGAGGAAGTCGAGGTGTCCAAGAGCAACATCCTGCTGATCGGGCCGACGGGATGCGGCAAGACCCTGCTGGCGCAGACGCTGGCGCGGCTGCTCGACGTGCCGTTCACGATTGCCGACGCGACGACGTTGACCGAGGCTGGCTACGTCGGCGAAGACGTCGAGAACATCATCCAGAAGCTGCTGCAAACCTGTGACTACGACGTCGAGCGCGCGCAGTCGGGTATCGTCTATATTGATGAGATAGACAAGATTTCGAGGAAAGCCGAGAACCTTTCGATTACCCGCGACGTGTCGGGGGAAGGGGTGCAGCAGGCCTTGCTGAAACTCATCGAAGGCACGATTGCCGCGGTGCCGCCGCAGGGCGGCAGGAAACACCCGCATCAGGAGTTTCTGCAGGTGGACACGAGCAACGTCTTGTTCATCTGCGGTGGCACTTTCGCCGGGTTGGAGAACGTCATCCGCGAGCGCAGCGAAAAAACCGGCATCGGCTTTTCGGCCGAGGTCAGGAGCGCCGGCGATTCGGCCGCGTTGATCAAGTTGCTCAAGATGGTCGAGTCCGAGGATTTGGTGCGTTACGGCCTGATCCCTGAGTTTGTCGGGCGCCTTTCGGTCACCGCGGTGCTTGAAGACCTCGATGAAGAGGCGTTGGTGCGGATTCTGACCGAACCGCAGAACGCACTGGTCAAGCAATACTGCCACATGTTCGACATGGAAGACGTCCAGCTTGAATTCCGCGACAGCGCACTGAAAGCGATTGCGCACAAAGCGATGCAGCGCAAGACCGGCGCCCGCGGCTTGCGCACCATCATGGAAAACATCCTGCTCGACACGATGTATGAGCTGCCTTCCCGTGACGAAGTCGAGCGGGTGGTGGTCGACGACGGCGTCGTCAACGGCGACGCGCCGCCGTTCCTTATTTACGAAGGGGCGCAGTACGACAAGGCCGCCTCGGATTGAGGCGGGCCTTGAAATGGCGCCGTTTTGCCCTTATGTAGGGCGTTGATGCAGCCCCGTCGTCGGGGCGGAGGAGAAAAAACATGGCCGAAAGAAAGACGCGGTCGAAGCCGAAGATTGCGGCGGATAAACCCTTGGAGATGCCCGTCCTGCCGTTGCGCGACGTCGTCGTTTATCCGTACACCGCGATTCCCCTGTTCGTCGGCCGCGAACGCTCGGTGAAGGCGCTCGATGCGGCGATGTCGTCGGACAAGCAGATCCTGCTGGTGGCGCAGAAAGACGCCGCGGACGACTCTCCTTCGACCGACCGGATTTACCACGTCGGCACGGTGTCTTCGATATTGCAGTTGCTGAAGCTGCCCGACGGCACGATCAAGGTGCTGGTTGAAGGACAGCAGCGGGCGCAAGTGGTTAATTTTCACGAGGGAGGGGATTATCTGAGCGCCGAGATCGAGTTGATTTCACCCCGGGGTGAAGCCGAGGAGAACGAGTTGGACGCGCTTGCGCGTTCGGTGCTGGGCCAGTTCGACCAGTACATGAAGCTGAATAAGAAAGTGCCTCCCGAAGTGCTCAGTTCCCTGGCCTCGATCGTTGACGACCCGGCGCGTCTCGCCGACACGATCGCCGGGCATTTGTCGTTGAAAATCGGCGAAAAGCAGAAAATTCTTGAGATTGAGGACGACCACAAACGGCTCGAACACCTGCTGGGCCTGCTCGAAGGCGAAATCGGGGTCTTGGAGATAGAGCAACGCCTGCGCGGGCGCGTAAAGAAGCAGATGGAGAAAAGCCAGCGCGAGTACTACTTGAACGAGCAGATGAAGGCGATCCAGAAAGAGCTCGGCGGCATGGAGGGCGCCCCGAACGAGCACGACGAATACGTCAAGAAAATCAAGAAGTCAGGCATGAGCAAGGAAGTCAAGGAAAGGGCGACCGCGGAGCTGGACAAGCTGAGCTTGATGCCGCCGATGTCGGCCGAGGCGACGGTTGTCCGCAATTACCTGGACTGGCTGGTTGACGTGCCGTGGAAGAAGAAATCCAAATTGACGGCCGACCTCAAGGACGCAGGCAGGATTCTCGAAGAGGATCACTACGGTCTCGAGACCGTCAAGGAGCGCATCCTCGAGTACCTTGCGGTGCAGCAGCGGGTGAACAAGCTCAAAGGCCCGATTCTTTGCCTGGTGGGCCCGCCGGGCGTCGGCAAGACCTCGGTCGGACGCTCGATTGCACGCGCCACTGGTCGCAAATTCACCCGCATGGCGCTCGGCGGGGTGCGCGACGAGGCCGAGATTCGTGGCCACCGCAGGACTTACATCGGCTCGATGCCGGGCAAATTCATCCAGAACCTGTCCAAGGTCAAGGTCCGCAACCCGCTGTTCCTGCTCGATGAAGTGGACAAGATGTCGATGGATTTCAGGGGCGACCCGGCTTCGGC
>CAZKLI010000149.1:0-14757 GCA_964553575.1 uncultured Chromatiales bacterium | reverse complement strand
TTGCGGTGGCTTCCTGTGCGCAGGCGCAAGTGGTGTCGTTCACGGAGCCGAGCGGCGGTCTTGCGGGAAATGAAGGTTCAACGATCGAGGCGACCTTTTCGGTCTCCCCGGCGCCGACGCAAACGATCACCGTTCGCTACGACGTTGATTACGACACCGCCGACGCTGACGATCATGAGCCCCTCAGCAACCGGGTCCGGTTGCCCGCGGGCGCGACCGTCGGCACCATTCGGATTTCCATCATAGACGACTCGGACATCGAACCGCCCCGCGAAGCGTTCGATCTTCGCTTCGTTCCCGATGATTCCTCCTATACGTTGGGGATGACAGACAGCGTAACGGTCAATATCCGGGAAGGGATTTGCGACAGAACGCGGCAAGTTCAGGCGGTGATTTTGGCGCAGTTATCCGGCATAAACGATTGCGACGCCGTGACGAATGGGGATTTGGCCGGAATAAGATCGAGCGCCTTGCAACTGGGTCGTCAAGAGATAACCAGCCTCAAAGCGGGAGATTTTTCAGGCCTTACGGGATTAGGCGATTTGCTGTCGTTGAGCGTCAATGATCTCGTATCACTGCCGGCCGGGGTGTTCGCGGGTCTCGACAATCTGAGACGACTGTGGCTCGATAGCAACGATTTGATGACTCTTCCGTCAGGGATTTTCAACGACCTCGGCGCCTTGCATACACTCACTGCGCAGTTCAATGACATCGCGCGATTGCCGGAAGGATTTTTTCTGGGAGCCGGAACGCTTGTCATAGTGGATTTGAGGGGCAGCCCCGGCACCCCGTTCACGCTGACGCCGAGACTGCAACGCGTCGGTTCGACGGTGACCGACCCTCTCCCTAGGGTGAACACCAGGCTGACGCTGCCTGAAAGCACGCCGTTTGACATCGAGGTTCAATTTTCGACCGAAGGCGGCACGGTGTCGCCCGACGGCGTCACTCTCTTCAGAGGCACTACGCAAAACGACGTCGTCGTCGCCGTGACCCAGATCGGCGCCGCCCCGGTCAAGGTGACCTTGAACGTGCCTGAAGTACCTCGGTTTGGCCTGCGGCCCAACGGGTCCAGGGCGTGCAATGGTAATTGTTACAGAGGTATCGCCACCAGCGGCGGGGTCCCGCTCGTCTTGGACGCCGTCGCGCCGGCGGTCTCCGGCGCGGCGTTTTCTTCGATGCCGACGTACGGCGACGCCTATTCGGTGCAGGCGGGGGAGACGATTTCGGTCGAGGTGCGGTTCAACGAGGACGTCATCGTCAGTGGCGGTCCTCCCGTCCTGCGCTTGGACGTCGGAGGGGCGATGCGGGATGCGGCCTACGACCGCTCGCTGAGCAGCTCCACCGGGCTGGTTTTCAGCTACCAACTGGCCGCCGGGGATTCGGACGACGACGGGGTCGGCTTCGCCGCCGACGCGCTGGTCCTCAACGGCGCCCGCATCACCGACCCGTCGGGTCACGACGCCGACTCGGCGCTGGGCGAACACGCGGTTGCGAACGACCCGGGCCACAGAGTCGTGCCGCGGAGTTTTGCGTTGCGGTTTGAACCGGCTGAAATCGTCCTCACGCCGGGCGAGTCAACCGAGGTAAAGCTGATACTCGGGAACGCGGAGGCTTTGACCGGGAGTGAGACGGTCGGCGTGACGCTTTCGCCGAGCGCGTTGTTTGAGGCGTCGTTGGAAAGGACGACGTTGGACGTGCCGAATTCGTTCATGACGGTGACCATCAGTGCGGGGGAGGACGCGCCTTTTGAGACCGGCACGTTGACGGCGTCGGGCGACTTGGCGGACGCCCGGGTCGCCTCCGGGGAATTGGCGGTGTCGGTGTTGCAGCGCGAGGTTGAGGTGCTGATTTCGCCCGGCGAGTTCACGCTGCTGCGCGGCGGGGTTGCGCCGCCGGCAGCGAGCTCGACGCCGGTGACGATACGAACTCGCCCCGAATTGCGGGGCGGCGAGATCGTGGCCCTGGATTTGAACGCGCCCGGCGGGCTCGGGTTGTCGCCGCGGTCGGTCAGCTTGAGCTCGGCGAGGCAGACGGCGACCGTGCAAGTGAGTGCGAACGTGGACGGCGCGTTTGAGGGCGAGGTGACGGTGAGTACGAACGCCGATACCCGCGCGGGCCGGACGGTGCTGCATCTCGACGAGGCGTCGGCGTCGGTGTCTGTCAGGCGCAGCGTGAACGTGCAATTCGAATGGGCGGGGACGACGGCGCCGTTGCGCCTGGAAATCGGCGAGTCAACGGCGGTGGAAGTGTCGGTAACGCCGCCGCTGCTTGCATCGGAGGCGATTGCGGTGGATTTGCGCTTGGCTTCGGGCCGCGACGTGCGCTTGAACAAGCGGCGGCTGGTGTTGGATGCGGGCGTGGACAGTTCGACGGTGGAAGTGACGGCGCAAGCGTTTCTCATAAGCGACCGCTTGACCGCCGAGTTAAGTCCGCGCGGAGTGCACGTCGCCTCACCGCCTTTGTCCCTGGACGTGGAAACGACAATCGCGCGGCGGGTGCTGTTGACGTTCGACCCGGCGACGGTTCAATTTGTACCGGGACGCAGCATGTCGTTCAGGGTCACGACCGTCCCGCCCTTGGGGCCGGGACAGTCGTTGGCAGCGCCGCTGACTGTCGAGGGGGACGCGCCGCTTAGCTTTAGCGGCGGCGTGCTAACGCAGGGCGTCAGGGTCTCGGGAGAGACGCCGAGCACGACCGTGAGGGTAACGACGGCCAATGCGGCGTCTTGGGCGGCGTCTTGGGCGGCGGCCGGCTCGTCGGCCGAGGTCACGGTTGAACGAGAGTCCTTGACGCCGGACAGGGTCGAGATTTTAGACCCGCTGCCCGTGTTGCAGGTCGAGGTCACCACGCTGCATCTATCCGTGTCTCCGACGCCTTCGCAGGAGTTGGTTTTGGAGACCGGCGTGCCGCAGGATGTATCGCTGAGCGTCGGCGAGGACGAGTTGTTGCCGGAGGAATCGGTGAGGGTGGAGGTCACCACCGACGTACCCGGCTTGGCGTTCGAGCCGCGGAGCATAGTTTTGGGAGAGACCTCAATGATCAGGGTGACGGCGTCGCGGGACAACGTGCAAGGCGAGTTGAGGTTTGAAGCCGAGGCCGGGGTTGTCTTGAGTGAGGGAACCTCTTTGGACGTGCGGGTCAAGCGTGATTTCAGGCTGCGGATTGACCCTTCCGCGGTGACGCTGGCCGCGGGAGACTCGGCCGACGTGAGGGTGGCGCTCGATGGCGCGGAAGACTTGAACGCCGGCCAGTCGGTGAGTCTGGTGGTTCAATCACCGGAGGGAATAGTTTTCTCGCCCGGCCCGCTGAGCCGTCTGACGCCGAGCCGGACGGCGCCTTTGCGAGTGTCTCGCGACGTGGGCGCGGGGCTGGGCGAACACGTTGTGACGATAACTTCCGCTCCGGATTCTGACGTCCGATTGTTTTCGGCGCGTCTGCGGGTGACGATATTGCCGTTTGAAGTGACAGTCTCGTTTGAACCCGGCTCGGTCGCCTTGCTGCGTGACGGTGAGGTGACCGCCGTGGTGAGAGCCGATCCTGCATTGCAATTCAACGAGCGGATAGACGTGGACCTGATTCCGATCGCCGGGTTTGAAGTGAATCCGCCGAGGGTGATTCTGAATCGGGGCGTGGGGTCGGTTCAGCCGGTGACAATCAGCGCGATCGAGATAGCGAGCAATCAGGGTTTCATATTTTTGAGGGAGAGGGCTATCGGGGCTTTAGACCATGGGTTAGTCCGGTTCGAGCGGGGATTGGAGACGCGGATAGAACGCGGCGTCGAGTTGGAGCTCACCAAAGAAGAAAGCGAGTCGCCTGCTGCACTCGGCGTGCCGGTGGCGGTCAGGTTGTCAACCACCCCGTTGCTGGTCACGGGTGAGCGCGTCGAAGTCCGGCTGCGGGTACGGGACGACGTCTTGACCCTGGACGAGGAGGCGTTCGTCTTGCACGGCGGGCGGCAAAGCGCATTGTTTTCGGCGACTCCGCGGCGACCGGGCGTGGTCGGGCGAATAACCGCGTCGGGCGTCGGGCGCGGCGTTACCGTCGTCGAGGGCGCGACGCTCGACTTCGAGGCGCGGGAAAACGCCGAGCGTGTGTCCTTTGAGTTCAACCCGCCGAGGGTTCAGATCGGGCGAGGGAGCGAGACGACGGTCAGGCTGGCGACCCGTCCGGCGCTGGGAACGGGGCAGTCGGTCTCGGCGGTGTTGGAAGCCGGAGGGGGCCGGGAAGGCGTGACTTTGGGCGCTTCCGGGCGATATCAGGCGGTCGAGCTGGCTGGCGCCGGGAAATTGAGCCAAGTGGTGAAGGTGTCGGCGCCGACGCAGGCCGAGATTGGTTCGACCGCGGTCGTTTCGGTCGCCGGAGACTTGGTGCTGACCGACGGTGTGAGTCTTGAGACGCCGCTGCCCGAATTGACGGTCGAGATTGTGACCCCCCGGATAACGGTATCGTTTGCTCCCGCCGGAGGAGGGGCCGTTCTGCTTCTCGGCCCCGGGGAGACGGAAACCGTCGAGGTAAGGCTTGATGACGGGTCGCAGGCGGTGCTGAAGATGGAGACCGAGGGCGAAGGTCTCACGGTTTCCCCGGCGATAATCACCTTTCCGCAGCCGGAACCAACCACACAGATTGCGGTGGTCAAGGTGTCCGCCTCGGCGCCGGACGTCGCGGGGGCTCTGAAAACGTCGGTTGTCGGTGCGGCTGTATTGAGCGAAACGCCGGTGTTGCCGGTGCGGGTGCCGAACGCGCTGTCTTTTGATCCGGCCAGTGTCAGCGTCAAGCAAGGGGAGTCGAAAGAAATCACGTTGAGACTCGGCAGTGTGCGTTCGTTGACCGCAGGCGGGCGAATAGCGGTGGATCTCAGCGCGCTCGATCTCGCCGGAACTTTCGCTCTCTCGCCGAACGAGGTGACGTTCAGCGCCGTGCAACCGGCTGTAACGGTGGAGATAACGGCTGAGAGAAACGCGCCCGTGGGATCGGTTATACGGTCTCGATCTCAGCCGTGGTCTGCGCCGGCGCTTGAAAGCGGAAGTATTCTGCTCGCGGAGCCCCTTAGAGTCTCCGTATTGTCTCGCACGTTCGACGTGCTGTTTGAGCCCGACGAGATTGTTTTGGTGCACGGCGGTGCTGAGTCGGAGGCTTCGACGGTTGTGACGGTGACAGTGGCGCCCGGGTTTCTCGAGAACGAAAACATCAGGGTGGATTTCGATACCGACCCCGTTGACGCGCCGCTTGAGCCGTCGTTGATAAGCGCGGCCTTGGATCTGCACAACCCGGCCACGCAAATCACGGTGACAGCGACCGCGCCGGGCGCCGGTGCGGTCCGCGCCCACGCAAACCCGGGCGAGGGCACGCCGCCGGCTGCCGGGGACCGTCTGTCGGTGCAAGTGATACGCGCCGTGCAGCCCAGGCTCATCGGGGCGGGGCGGGCGACGGGGACGGCGCTGATGATGACGGCGGGTGAATCGAGGCAGCTGACGGTGACGACCGCCCCCCCGCTGGATGGGGATGAAACCGCCGCTGTGCTGCTGGGCGCCGAAGAGGGCAATTTGAGCTGGAATACGCCGCAGCTGATGCTCAGCAAGGCGACAACCCAAATCGAAGTCACGGTGACCGCCGACGTGCCGGATACGATGGACAGGTTGACGCTGTCGTGGCGGGGAGAGGGAGTCAGCGTCGGCGACGACTTGAGCGTGCCTGTGACAATCGGGCGGGCGGCGACGGTCTCCGTGGTGTTTGAACCCGGAACACTCAGGGTCGAGCAAGGAAGAAGCATGAGTTTCAGGGTGACGACCGACCCGTTGCTTGCCGCCGGGCAGTCGGTGGCAGTGCGGTTGGTATTGCCTGCTTCGCCGCCGGGGTTTTCTCTTGACACGGAGGAGGTTTTCCTGAGCGGGAGTCAGCCCTTGCATGAAGGGCGAATATCCGCGCTCGTTTCAGCGGCAATCGGCTCGATGGTCACCGTGGGGCTTGACGTGACCAGTGCATTGGGGGTGGACGTCACAGAAACGCTTCCCTCGTTGCCGGTGGAAGTAACGCCGCCGAGGATAGCGGTAGAGTTTTTTCCCGCGGACGAGTTGATCGTAAAGACCATCCGCAACGTGACCTTGTCTTTATCACGGGACAGCAGTTTGACGGAAGAACAGTCGGCGGCGCTGAACCTGTCCACCCAGGGCTGGGGTTTGTCCGTCGCTCCGCGGACGGTTGAGCTGAGCGGGAATCAGCCGACGACGGTGGTGACGGTCGATGCGGATTTTCGGGCTCACGGCGGCAGGCAAGGCGAATTGAGGGTCGAAGCGTCGAGCGGGGCAACGTTGTCGGCGCCCGCGGTACTGCCGGTCAAGGTGTTTTCGGTGACGATTGCGCCTGAAGCCGATGAAGGCCGAACTGTTGTCGAAGCCGGCGAAGGAGAAACCGCCAACGCCGTCGTCCGCGTGACACCGACGCCGATGACGCCTCTTCACGTCAGTTATATCGTCGGCGGCGGCCTCGGTGACACCGCCGACGCCGGTGATTACAGCGCTTCCGGCAGTCTCGTGATTCCCGCGGGTGCGTCTTCCGTGCTGCTTAGCGTCAAGATTACCGACGACGACGAAATCGAGCCGCCGCGGGAGCGATTCACGATCGCGCTGGACCAGTCCGGCCCCTATCACGTGCCGGCTGCCAGCAGCTTGTTAAGGGTGATCATCAAGGAAGGCGTGTGCGACAGGACACCGCAAGTCCGGGATGAAATCCGAGGCGACGCCGAGTGTGAGGATGTGACAAGTGATGACTTGGAAGGATTGACGAGCATGACTTTATCTCATCAGTCAATCGGAGTAAGCGGCCTAAGGGTCGGCGATTTTTCAGGCATAAGCGGGTTGACCAGAATGGTCCTTGATCGCAACTCGATATTCAGCTTGCCGGCGGGAATATTCGCGGGTCTCGGCAGGATGAAGAATTTGCATCTGGAGAACAACGAGCTGAGGGATTTACCGCCGGGAATTTTCGCCGGTTTCACCAGCTTGCAGCAGCTGCACTTGACCGGGAACCCCGTCGAGCCTTTTGTTCTTACGGTGGCGGTGCGGCGCGCGAATCAGCCGCCCGCGGAGCCCGCCGAGTTCAAGCTGGCGGTCGAGGAAGGGGCGCCGTTTGCAATGAACGTCGGTTTGACGGTGACAGGCGGCACCGCGGCGGCTTCGGTCAACGGACCGCCGCTCAATTCACTGACCATTCCCAAAGGAAGCATCGAGAGCCCGGTTTTTTACCTCAGCGATCCGGGGTCGCAGGAAGTCCGCATTGAGCTCACGCCGCCGCCGGTGCCCTCGGGGTGCATTATTACAAGGTGTTATATGGGCATCGCAACCGCGGCCGGCGCCCCGTTCATCTTGGACGCCGTCGTCCCGATGCTGACGGGCGTCGAGATTGTTTCCACGCCGGGCGGTCTAGTCAGCCCGGGAAGTTTCTTCGGGACAAAAGAAGTCTATGCGTCGGGGGAGGTGATTTCGGTTGCGTTGACGTTCAACGAAGAGATCGTTGTGCTTCCCGCGCGCGAGGACTTGACCTTAAATCTCGAAATCGGCTCCGAGCGGCGGGTTGCCGCCTACGACGCCGACCGAAGCGGCACCGACACGTTGGTTTTCAGCTACGAGGTGGCGGGCGATGACCGGGACTCCAACGGAATCAGCGTCCGGGAAGACGCGCTGGCGCTCAACGGCGCACGTCTTGAAGACCGTTCCGGCATCACCGTGGACCCGTCCCTGGCCGGTCATGAGATTTCAAACGCGGGGGGTCATTTGGTGTTGCGCACCCTGTCGCTGGTGTTCGACCCGCCTGTGGTCGAGGTTGAATGGAGCCGCTCGGCGACGTTCGCGGTGACGACCCGCCCTCCGATTCCGCGTGCGGGTGCGTCGGTGCGGGTACTCTTGAATTTGACGGAAGCCCTGGAGGCGGGGTTCGACTTCGTCGGCAAGGACAGGATGAATTACGACGTGCGTTTAGACGTTGAAACGCCGAAGCAAAATATTATCGTGACGGCGATGCCACGAGCGGCGATCGGCTCTTCGGTCACTTTGAGCTACTTTTCTTTCCCTGGTGACCCGCCGGCCGTACAGGTTTCCCAGCCTCCTCAGGTGCAGCTCAGGCGGCCGTTGCCGTTGCTGTCGGTGAAAGTGACGCCCCCGGAAAGGACGGTGACGTTCTCGCCCGCCGACGGGTTGCTCATGGCGCACGGCGGTCGGGGCGAGGTGACGCTGGGTTTCGCCGGCGGTGAGACGCCGTCAACCACGGCGGCGCTGAGGGTCTCGGCCAGCGGCGGATTCTCGGTCGAACCGGAAACGGTGCGTCTCGGCCCGAGCACTCCGACGACGGAGGTAACGGTGACGGCGCCGACGAGGAACGCGAAGGGGGCTTTGAAGGTTGAGGCCATGAGCGGCGTCGCGTTGCGCGAAACGGCCGAGTTGCCGCTGCTGTCGGGAAATGTGCGGGATTTCACGTTGTCGTTCGAACCGGCCTCGCTGGACCTGTTCGCGGGCGTCTCGACGCCGGTCAGGGTGGTGCTCGGCAACGCGGGATCTTTGACCGGGGACGAGACGGTCTACGTGGCGCTCACGCCGGGTGCGGGACTTGAGCTGTCGGGGCCGCCGGTGTTGCTCGACCGCTCGAATCCGGCTATGGAGGTGGATCTCAGGGCGCTCTTGGACGCCCCGCTGGGAGCGTCGAGCGTGACGGCGCAGGTGTCGGCGCCGCAAGCGCAGTATTTAATCGCGCGCTTCGACGAGGCGGCGCTGCCCGTCGGGGTTCTGGAGCGTCGGATTACTGTGCTGTTTGAACCCGCCGAGGCCAGGTTGGCGCCCGGTACGTCGCCGGCGGAAGAATCTTCGGCCACCGTGGTGATACGGGCGGACCCCGAATTGGTCGAAGGTGAAGACGTGTATTTGAATTTGACGGTGCTCGACAGGCAAGAGCAGGTGGTCTTCGCCGGTGCGCGTGCTCTGCCGTTCACTGTCATATTGCGGCCGGGGGCCGACTCGCAGAATGTGGAGGTGTTTGCGTCGAACAGGGAAATCGCCCTGGTGAGGCCGCAATGGGATCCCAGGAGCACCGTCGAAGAAAGGAAGCTGCGTCTCGGGGATCTGCGCGTCATCTTCCCGAACACCGGCCTGCGACTCAGGGTCAAGGTCTTTCTCGAGGGGGCGCTTGAGTAGCGCACGGCGGCTCAGCCGAACCGCCCGGTGATGTATTGCTCGGTCAGTTCGTGCTTGGGGTTGGTGAAAATGTCTTCGGTGTTGCCGACCTCGACCAGGTTGCCGAGATGGAAATACGCGGTGCGTTGTGACGCGCGTGCAGCCTGCTGCATCGAATGCGTGACGATGACGATGGTGTAGTTCGTGCTGAGCTCGCTGATGAGGTCTTCGATCTTGGCGGTTGCAATCGGGTCCAGCGCCGAGCACGGCTCGTCCATCAGGATCACCTCGGGGCCGACCGAGATTGCGCGGGCGATGCACAGCCGTTGCTGCTGGCCGCCCGAGAGGCTGGTGCCGGGTTGGTCGAGGCGGTCTTCGACTTCGTGCAGCAAGCCGGCTTTCTCAAGGCTGCCGTGCACGATTTCATCGAGTTCGTCGCGGTTTTCGGTCAAGCCGTGGATGCGGGGCCCGTAAGCGACGTTGTCGTAGATCGACTTGGGGAACGGGTTGGGTTTCTGAAAGACCATCCCGACTTTGGTGCGCAGCTCGACCACGTCCACCTTCGCGGCGTTGACGTCTTGATCATCGAGCAGGATCTTTCCGGTAACCCGGCAGCTTTCGATGGTGTCGTTCATCCGGTTCAGACAGCGGAGCAGGGTGGACTTGCCGCATCCCGAAGGCCCGATCATCGCGGTTACCTGTTTTCTGCCGACGTCGAGATTGGCGTTCCTGATTGCGTGCTTTTCGCCGTAATGGACGTTCACGTCGTGCAACGACATGCAGGGATTCTCGACGCGAATCTCGCCGACGGTTTCGACGCCGGTGTTTTCTGCGGGCAGGGCGGTCACGGGTTCGGCGGCGGTTTCACCAGCGGCGCTCAAAGCGCTTGCGCAGGATTATAGCCGCGATGTTGATTACCACGAGAAAGGTGAGCAGCACCATGATTGCGGCGGCGGTGCGTTCGACGAAAGCGCGTTCGGGGCTTTTGGCCCACTGATAGATCTGCACCGGCAACGCGGTTGAGGGGTCGGTGACCGAAGCTGGGACGTCAACGATGAAAGCGACCATGCCGATCATCAGCAGCGGAGCGCTTTCGCCGAGCGCCTGCGCCATGCCGATAATCGAACCGGTCAGCATCCCGGGCATCGCAAGCGGCAGCACGTGGTGGAGCACGGCCTGCGTATGCGACGCGCCCATTCCCAGCGCCGCTTCGCGTATGGACGGCGGCACCGATTTGATCGAAGCGCGGCTGGCGATGATGATTGTCGGCAACGTCATCAGCGACAGCACGATGCCGCCGACCAACGCGGTCGATCGCGGCAGGCCGAAGAAGTTGATGAACACCGCGAGCCCGAGCAGGCCGGCATTCTCGGCGCGCTGATGGGGTCGCTGCGCGCGTTGCTGATTACTTTCTTGCTGTCGTTTCCGATCGGCATCGCCGCCGCGATTTACCTCGAGGAGTTTGCGCCGAAAAACCGCTTCACCGACCTGATCGAAATCAACATCAACAACCTCGCCGCGGTGCCTTCGATCATCTTCGGCCTGCTCGGGCTCGCGCGAGTCGCCGTGGGTGAAGAACGCGACGTTGAATTGCTTCTCGATGCGGTTTTCGGCCGCGAGCCGGTCGAGGCGGGCGATGGTCAAATCGCTGATGCGCCTTTCCGATTGCGGCAACCCCCGAGCGATTTTGCCTTTGAAGAACTGATCAACCTCGTCGTCGGCGCTCAGCCACACCGACGCCGTGCGTCCCGCGAGGCCCGGTTGTTTTTCGACCATCTCGCGCAGTTCGAAAGGCGCGACCGGGCTGACCAGCCGGAACAGTTCGCGTTTTTCGGCGCGCGAGACGGCACCGGGAAACAACGCCGACAGCGAACGCTTGACCGCGCCGCTGAAGCCGGCCCGGGAAAGACCCTCGCCGGTCTGCGCGAACTCGGGGGCCGAGAGGTCCACGTCGAGGCGTATCTTGGTCTGCTGAAACGCGCTGTAGCCGTTGCCGAAGATGCTGGCGAACAGCAACGCCAGAAAGGACAGCGCCAGCGCGATCGCCGTGATTCCGTAGAAGCGGAACCGCCTTTCGGCGGCGTAGCGGCGGGCGAGCCCTTTGCGGAAGCGGCTCAGTTCACGGTCATTCATATTGTTCCCGGTATTTTCTGACGGTTCTCAGCGCGATGACGTTCAGCGTCAGGGTTGCAAAAAACAAGGTCAGGCCGAGCGCGAAAGCCGCGAGCGTCTTGGGGCTGTCGAATTCCTGATCGCCGACCAGCAGGGTGACTATCTGCACGGTGACCGTCGTCACCGCCTCGAACGGGTTGGCCGTCAGCTTGGCCGCGAACCCGGCGGCCATCACCACGATCATCGTCTCGCCGATTGCGCGAGAGACCGCGAGCAGAACGCCGCTGACGATGCCCGGCAACGCCGCTGGCACGATGACCCGGATGATGGTTTCCGAGCGCGTCGCACCTAGGCCGTAGGAACCGTCACGCAACGACTGCGGCACCGCGTTGATGACGTCGTCCGACAGGGACGAAATGAACGGAATCAGCATGATGCCCATCGTCAGCCCCGCGGCGAGGGCGCTCTCGGACGAGACGCTGAGCCCGAACGTTTCTCCGGCCTCACGCAGCATCGGCGCGACGGTCAACGCCGCGAAAAAGCCATAGACCACGGTCGGGACGCCCGCGAGCACCTCGAGCAACGGCTTGACCGTCGCGCGCGTCGAGGCGCCGGCGTATTCCGACAGATACAGCGCGGACATCAGCCCGATCGGCGTCGCCACCGCCATCGCAATCACCGAAATCAGGATCGTTCCGGCGAACAACGGCACCGAACCGTACGAGCCCGGTGTCGCTTGCGGCGCCCAGGTCGTGCCGAACAGGAACTCGAACGGCGACACCGAATTGAAAAAGCGCAGGCTTTCGAACAACACCGACATCACGATTCCGATGGTCGTCAGAATCGCGATCGTCGAACACAGCAGCAGGATGAACTTCATCACCGCCTCGACGCGGCGCCGCGCGTTGAAGCGCGGATGAAGCCGTCTGAACGCCGCGACCGAGCCAATCACCAGCAACGAGACGACGATGACCGCAAGCGCCGTCCGGCTGGTTCGCTTTAAGTTGCGGTAGGCTGCGACGGCTTGCGTAACGCGCGGTTCGGCGGCCTGCTCCGGCGGGGTTTCGGCTTCGGCGAACGAAGAGACCTTGTCGAGCAGCATTTGCCGTTCGACCGGGTTGTCGGTTGCTTGTATATACGGTGCAACCAGGTGTTTCAGGACGCCCGGTTCTCCGAGGCTCCACAGTGCGACCAGCAGCAACGCGGGTGCGGCGCAAGACAAAGCGGCGTACCACTTGTGATACGCCGGGTTGCCGCGCACGTTTGCCGTTCCGGCGCGCGCCAGCCGCTTGCCGGCGAAGATGTACGCGCCGGTTGCGAACGCAAGCAGCAGGACGGTCAGTGAAAGTAACGTCATCGGTGATGTTCGGCGCGAGGCGTTTCCCGCCGCAACCGCTCCTTATATGAGAAAAATGTTACGAGCTGATGACATAAGCGATGGAAGAACGTATCCCCGCGCCTTGCCCGATGTGCTTAATACCATTACAATCAACGAATTATGCGCATGGAAGACGCCAGCGACCACACTTCACAGCAGTTCGCCGTCGCGATAGACCACGTACGCGACCTGGTTGTGAAGATGGGCGGGCTTGCCGAGGAGCGCGTTGCGACGGTGGTCAAGGCGCTCAGCACCCGTGACGAAGAAACCGCAAGAATTGTCGAGGGTTCGGACCACCAGATCAACGCGCTGGAACTTCAGATTGACGAGGAATGCGCAAACATTCTGGCGCTGCGCCAGCCGGTTGCGCGTGACCTCAGGCTGGTCATCGTCGTGCTGAAAGTGATTACCGATCTCGAACGGGTCGGCGACGAAGCGCAGCGCATCGCAAAGCAATTGCTCGAGCTGGGCCGCACCGAAATCCCGCCGGTGATGCAACGCGAGCTCGACCGCTTGGGCAAGCACGCAAGCGACATGCTGCGCAAGGCACTCGACAGTTTTGTGCGCTCTCAGACCGGTGCGATCAGCGAGCTGAAGGTTCAGGACCGCAAGGTTGACAGCGAGTTCAATTCAGTGATGGACGCTTTCGAGACCGCGGTATCCGAACGCACCGCCACCGTCCAGTCGTTGCTCAACGTGTTGTGGTGCGCCCGTTCGCTCGAACGCATCGGCGATCACGCCAAGAATATCGGTGAATACGTGGTGTATCTGGCCAAAGGCAAGGACATCCGCCACAATTCCCCCGCCGCCTCTTAACTCAAGAGCAGCTTGAGCAGCGCTTTCTGCGCGTGCAGCCGGTTTTCGGCTTCCTCCCAAACCACGCTCCGGGGTCCTTCGAGCACCTCGAGCGTGACTTCTTCGCCGCGGTGCGCCGGCAAGCAGTGCATGAACAAGGCGTCCTTGTCGGCAAGCTGCATCAGTTGCGAGTCCACTTGATAGTCCTGGAACTTTCTCAGCCGCTCGGCCCGTTCCTCCTCCTGCCCCATGCTCGCCCAAACATCGGTGACCACGAGGTCGGCGCCGTCCACCGCCGCCCGCGGGTCGTCGGTGAGCGTCACCTTGTCGCCGGCGGCGCGCGTGACCACGGGGTCGGGCTGGAACCCGGGCGGACACGCGACGCGCAGCTGGAAGTCGAGCTGCGCCGCCGCGTTGACGTACGAGTGGCATACGTTGTTTCCGTCGCCGACCCAAGCCACGGTGCGCCCTTGCACGTCGCCGCGCTTTTCAAAGTAGGTCAGCATGTCGGCGAGCAGCTGGCACGGGTGGAAGCGGTCGGTCAGGCCGTTGATGACCGGCACCTGCGCGTGCTCGGCGAACTCGACCAGGCGCTCGTGCGCGAAAGTGCGCAGCATCACGGCGTCGGCCATGCGCGTCAGCACGCGCGCGCTGTCGCTGATCGGTTCGCCTCGTTCGAGCTGAGTGTCGCGCGCCGAGAGGAACACCGCGTACCCCCCGAGCCGGTGCATCGCGACCTCGAAAGAAACCCGGGTCCTGGTCGATGATTTTTCGAAGATCATGACCAGCACCTTGCCCGCCGCGATTCGGACGTCGCCCGGTTGCGGGTGGTGCTTCATTTCCAACGCCTGCGCAAGCAGAGACCGGATCTCGTCCGGCGTCAGGTCGAGCAGGCTCAGGAAACGCCGGGGTCGTTCGGTCGAGTTCATCGGCACGGGTTCGCGTTGCGCTTCAGGCGGCGGCAGCGGTGAATGAAGAGATCAGTTCGGCCAGCGTCGAGACAATCATATCGGCTTGTTCGCGTTCGAGAATCAACGGCGGCAGCAGTCTGACGACCCGTTCGGCGGTGACGTTGATCAGCAGCCCCCGCGCGAGCGCCTGCGCGGCGAGCGCTTGGCACGGGACGTCGAGCTCGACGCCGATCATCAGCCCCCGGCCGCGGATCTCGGCGACGCTTTCGACGCCGGCGAGCGCCGCACGCAACCGTTCCATCAGATAATCGCCGGTCGCGGCGGCACGGTCGCACAGCTTCTGTGTCTCGACGGTTTCGAGCACCGCCAGGGCGGCGGCGCAGGCCAGCGGGTTGCCGCCGAA
>CAZKLI010000148.1:0-6782 GCA_964553575.1 uncultured Chromatiales bacterium | reverse complement strand
CTTCCTCGGTGGGTGCGCCGCCGCGGCTGCTCGACCCGCCGCGTCCGTGAAAGAACGACACCGAGACGTCGAGTTTGCGTCCGACGGCGTGCAGCCGTTGTTGCGCCTTGCCGATTTCCCAGTTTGAACAAACGAAGCCGCCGTCTTTGTTGGAATCGGAATACCCGACCATGACTTCCTGGCCGCCGCCGAGCGCGTCGAGCGTGCGGCGCACCGCCGGCGTCCGTAACATTTCCTCCAGAACGTCCGGCCCTTTGCGCAAGTCCTCGATGGTTTCGAGCAACGGCACGACGGCGATGCGGCACGCGCCGGCGTCGTCGAACAAGCCGGCGAACTTGGCGAGCAGATAGACGTTCAAGACGTCCGCGCCGCAATGCGTCATGCTCAGGATGAAATTGCCGATTGCATGATTGTCAAGGCAATCGGCGGCTTCGGCAATCAGGCGGAACAATCTGAACGTTTCGGCGGATTGTTCCGACAGGTCGCTTTCGTTGATTTTGTCTTCGTCCGTGCTCGGGGCGTCGAGCAGCTCGGACGCCCATTTAAGGTATTCACCGCCGGTGGGCGGGCGCCGTCCCGTCTTTTCCAGGATCTCCGCCAGGGCTTGGTTGATCAGGGTCGAATTCTCCCTGAGATCAAGGCTTACGGTGCGGAAGCCGAAGGTGCGCGCGACGCGAATCAGACGCAGTGCGTAGCGGCGTGCAAGACCGCCGGCGCCGACGTCGTTCAAGCAACGGTGAATGATTTCGAGGTCGCCGCACAGTTCCTCGGCGTCGAGATAACCGCCGTTGCTCCTCGCGGGCAGGCGCTTCTCGGACGCTGCCGCGGTCTTTTCCAGTGTGATGATGACGCAGCGCGCGTATTGGCGGAACAATTCACCGGGGTTGCGCTTTTCCATCGCTTCGCGGTCGCCGGCCGAGTCGAGCAGTTCGTCCAAGCGCCGCCTGAAGTAATCCGGCACCTCGATCGTGTGTGCAGCGATGCTCAGATGCTTGAGCAGCGTTTCCATTTCGGTCTTCAGGTTGTTCAGGCTGATGGTGCGGTAGGTGAACAGCGCGTTGCGCGTGGTTTCGGCGGTGACGAACGGGTTGCCGTCGCGGTCTCCGCCGATCCACGAGCCGAAGCGCAGCAACGGCGCGGTTTCGGATGTGACGTTGGGATAATGGGTTGCAAGCGCGCCGGCGAGTTGCTCGTGCACGGCGTTGGTCGCCTCGAACAACGAGCTGTGGAAAAAGTGCCCTCCCCATGCGATTTCGTCTTCGACCGAGGGTTTTTCCAGGCGAATCTCGCCGGTCATCCACAGCAGGTCTATCTCGTCGTGCAACTGCATGATCAGATCGTTGCGTTCCCGCGGCGTCCACCGCGTCGATTCGAGGCTCTTGATCAGCAGATAGATGCGTCTGTGTATCTGTGAGACGGTGATGCGCTTTGCCTCGGTCGGATGCGCGGTGATGACCGGTTGTATCAGCGCGTCGTCGAGCAAGGTTTGCACGGCCGCCGCGGTGAGCCTTTTTTTGCGCGCCTGCGAGAACAGGTGCATGAACGTGCCGTCGTTGCATTCGGCGCCGAGCGAAGTTTCGATGTCCCGACGGCGCCGGATCGTCGCGTTCTGCTCGAGAATGTTCAGCAGTTGGAACCAGATGCCGCGTGCTTGCAGCGTGTGCAGCAAGTCGGCGTTGCTTTTCGCCGGGGTCTCCCCGGTGAACGAGCTTTCGATGCTGGGCTGGCGGCGGCGGATGACGTCGAGCAGCAGCTTGTGAAGCAGTTTCAGGATGTCTGAAGCGTAAGCGACCGACCTGCGGCTGATTTCTTCACGGGCGAACGCGCCGCTGGGTATGACCGGCATGAGGAACGCCTCTTGCCGGTTGTCTGCAGAGTGTTTTGTCTTCGCCACGGGTCGGCCGTGCACTCAGATGAGCGGGTGCGCGCCGAAGCACGCTTTCGCTGGAGCCGCTTTCTCAGGCGACTCTGTCTCCGGGGGCCTTGCCGGCGAGATAGGCGCTGAGGTTTTCAAGCACCCGCCGGCCCATCGCGATACGCGTCTCGAGCGACGCGCTGCCGAGGTGCGGCAGCAGAACCGCGTTTTCGAGCTTCAGGAAGCCGGGGTCCAGGGCGGGCTCGCCTTCGTACACGTCGAGACCCGCGCCGGCGATGCTTTTGTCGCCGAGCGCGGCGATCAACGCCTGGTTGTCCACGACGTCGCCGCGGGCGGTGTTGATCAAGTAGGCCGACGGCTTCATCAGCGCCAACCGCTCACGGTTGATCAAATGGTAGGTCTGCTTGCCGCCCGGGCAATGCAAGGAGATGAAGTCGGCTTTCGGCAGCAATTCCTCGACCGAGGCGCAGCTTTCGGCGTCGTATTTTTTCGTCACTTCCGCCGGAACCTCGAACGGGTCGTGGTAGATGATTTTCATGCCGAAGCCGAAATGCGCTTTCTTCGCCACGGCTTGGGCGATGCGCCCGAAACCGACCAGCCCCAGCGTTTTGCCGGTGACCTTGGCGCCGAGCATGTGGGTCGGGCGCCAGCCGGCCCACGCTTGTGCGCGCACGTGGCGTTCTCCTTCACCGATGCGGCGCGCGACCGTCAGCAGCAGCGCCATCGCGATATCGGCGGTGCAGTCGGTCAGGACTTCTGGCGTGTTGGTGACCACCAGCCCCGCGGTCTTGGCTGCGTCAAGGTCGATATGATTGAAGCCGACGCCGAAGTTGCCGAGGAATTTGCAGCGCATCCCGGAGACCCCGAGAACGTCGGCGTCAAACGGGTCGGTGACGGTGGGCAACACGCATTCGGCGTTGCGCAGCGCGTCTTTCAGTTCGTCTTTCGACATCGGATGATCGTCCTCGTTGAGCCGGACGTCGTCGCACATCTGCTTGAGTTCTTCTTCGACGACCTCGGGCCAGCGGCGGGTGACGATGACTGTTTTATCGTTCATTTTTCACAACTCCTTGATAACTTTTTCCATGGTCGAGCCCAGTTCCGAGGGGTTCGGCGCAATCACCGCGCCGGCCTCCTCGAGGATTTCGACTTTCTCCGCGGCGCTTTCGCCTTTGCCTGAGACGATTGCGCCCGCGTGCCCCATGCGCCTTCCTTTCGGCGCGGTGAGACCCGCGATGTAAGCGACCACCGGTTTGCTCATCCGGTCGCGGATGTACTCGGCGGCCTCGGCTTCCTGCGGCCCGCCGATTTCACCGATCATCATGACCGCCTTGGTTTGGTCGTCGGCCTCGAACAGTTCGAGGATGTCGCGGTGCGAGCTGCCGTTGATCGGGTCGCCGCCGATGCCGACGCTGGTCGAGATGCCGATGCCGGCGGCTTTCATCTGGGACGCGGCCTCGTAGCCGAGCGTGCCCGACCGGGCGACCACGCCGATTTCGCCGGGCTCGTAAATGTGCCCGGGCATGATGCCGAGCAACGCCTTGCCCGGCGTGATGGTGCCCGCGCAGTTGGGGCCCGTCAGAATCATCTTGTGCTCGCGTCTGTAACGGCGCATGAAGCGTTTGACTTTCATCATGTCGAGCGTCGGTATGCCGTCGGTGATTGCGACGCAGTAGCGGATGCCGCCGTCGGCGGCTTCCATGATCGAGTCCGCCGCCGCCGCCGCGGGTACGAACACGATGCTGGTGTCGGCACCGGTCGCGGCGACCGCTTCCTTGACGGTGTTGAACACCGGCTTGTTGAGATGCGCTTGGCCGCCTTTGCCCGGCGTCACGCCGCCGACCACGTTGGTGCCGTATTCCATCATTTCCTTGGCGTGGAACGAGCCGATGCGCCCGGTGAAGCCCTGAATGATGACTTTGCTGTTTTCGTCGAGAAGGATTGACATGGCGTTTCTCAGTTCACCGCCTTGACCGCGTGGTGCGCGGCTTCGCCCAGGGTGGCCGCCGAAATAATCGGGCAGTTGCTTTCTTCGAGCATCTTCCTTCCGAGCTCGACGTTGGTGCCGGACAAACGAACGATCAGCGGGACGTTGACGTCGAGCTTCTCGACCGCCTTGATGATGCCCTCGGCGATCCAATCGCAACGGTTGATTCCGGCGTAGATGTTGACCAGCAACGCTTTCACGCTGCTGTCTTCGAGCACCAGTTCAAACGCCTTGGCGACGCGTTCGGGCGACGCGCCGCCGCCGATGTCGAGGAAGTTCGCGGGTTCGCCGCCGGCGTGCTTGATCATGTCCATCGTCGCCATCGCCAGACCGGCGCCGTTGATCATGCAGCCGATGTTGCCGTCGAGCCCGACGTAGTTCAGGTCGTGGTCGGAGGCGCGGGTCTCGCGCGGGTCTTCCTGCGATTTGTCGCGGCGTTCGGTGATTTCGGGGTGGCGGAACAGCGCGTTGTCGTCAAAGTTGATTTTTGCGTCGAGCGCGACCAGGCGCTTTTCGCGTGTAACCACCAGCGGGTTGATTTCGACCATGTTGGCGTCGAGGCCGATCAACACGTCGTAGCAGGCGGTGAAAGCAACGACGGCTTGACCGATCACGTCGCCGGACAGATTGAGCGCGAACGCCAGCTCGCGCGCCTGAAAGTTGGTCAGGCCGACCGCCGGGTCCACCGGGATGCGGGTAATCGCGTCCGGCTTCTTCGCCGCGACCTCTTCGATTTCCATGCCGCCCTCGGCGGAAATCACCGCGACGACGCGTTCGCTCGCGCGGTCCACCACGAAAGCAGCGTAAATCTCGCGTTCAGCCTCGGTCGCGGCTTCGACGTACACTTTCTCGATGATCTTGCCTTGCGGGCCGGTTTGATGAGTGACCAGGCGTGTTCCGATCAGTTTGTCGGCGGCTTTGGCGACTTCGCGGTCGCTGTTGCACACGATGATGCCGCCGGCCTTGCCGCGGGCGCCCGAATGCACTTGCGCCTTGACCACGCATTTCTCGGTTGCGAGCGAGCGGTAGCCGACGACGGCTTGTTCCGGGCTGAAGGCGATTCTGCCCGGAGAGATGCGCACGCCGCGCGCGGCGAGCAGTTCCTTGGCTTGATATTCGTGGATGTTCATCGTTGCTTGCCGGTTATATGGCCGGTTTTATTTGGCGGCGATGGCGTCGGCGGTGCGCACGACGTTTTCGGCCATTCGCGCCGACGCCGCGTCGATCATCTTGCCGTCGAGAGACGCCGCGCCGCGCCCTTCGCGCGCCGCTTTGTCGAGCTCCTCGAGGATTCTGCGCGCTTTCTCGACCTCGGCGGGCGGCGGTGAGAACACCTGGTTCGCCAGCTCGATCTGCGACGGGTGAATCGCCCATTTGCCTTCGACGCCGAGCGCCGCGGCGCGTTTCGCCGCGAGCACGTAGCCGTCGGGGTCCTTGAAGTCGCCGAACGGCCCGTCTATCGGGCGCAACCCGTAGGCGCGGCAGGCGACGGTCATGCGGCTGATCGCCGCGTGCCATTGGTCGCCCGGATAGTCGGGGTTGAGTCCGCCGATGTTGACCGTGCGCGCACGGTTGCTCGCGGCGTAATCGGCGACGCCGAAGTGCAGGGCTTCGAGACGGTCGCCGCGCGCCGCTGCAATCGCCTCGACGTTGGCCATGCCGAGCGCGGTTTCAATCAGCGCTTCAAGTCCGATGCGGCGCTTGAGCTTCATCGCCTCTTCGATCTGGGTCATCATCATGTCCACCGCGTAGAGGTCGGCCGGCACGCCGATTTTCGGGGCGAGTATCGTGTCGAGATGCTCGCCCGCCTGCTCGATCACGTCCACCACGTCGCGGTACATGTAATGCGTGTCAAGACCGTTGATGCGCACCGAAACCGTTTTGCCGGCGCCTTTCCAGTCGAGGTCGTTGAGCGCCTCGATCGCGTTCTTGCGCGCTTGGGGCTTGTCGTCGGGTGCAACCGCGTCTTCAAGGTCGAGGAAGACGTAATCGGCGTCCGACTTCAGCGCCTTTTCCATCATCCCGGGGTTGGACGCCGGCACCGCGAGCTCGCTGCGCTGCACGCGGGCGGTTGCGGGTTCGTATCGTGTGTGACTCATGGCTTCGTCCGGGTTGCGCCGTTCAACGGCGGCTCTTCTTCTTTGCCGCCGCGCCTTTCGTTCCCGCCACTTCGCCGCGGAAATACTCCTCGGCGGCGGCGACGCCGCAGCCTGGGGCGATTCTCATGCCCGCGTCGCGCATCGCCATTTCGGCGCCTGCAATCGCCGCGAGGATCGAGAGTTCGTTGTGGTCTCCGAGGTGGCCGATGCGGAACACCTTGCCCGCGAGCTGCGAAAGACCCGCGCCGAGCGAGAGGTTGTAGCGGCGGTAAGCGAAGTCTATGACCTTGCGTGCGTCGCGGCTGGGCGGCACGACGATCGCCGTGACCGTGTCCGAATACCATTTCGGTTCTTTCGCGCAGGTTTTCAGGTTCCACGCCCCGATTGCACGGCGCACGCCTTCGGCGAGGCGGTGGTGGCGCCTGAAGACCCGGGGGAGTCCCTCTTCAAGCAGCAATTCCAGCGATTTTTTCAGCCCGTAGAGCAACGGGATCGAGGGCGTGTAAGGAAAGAATCCGTCCTTGTTGGTTGCTATGTGGTCTTCGATGTCGAGATAACACCTTGCGCACTTCGCCTTTTTCCTGGCGCTCAACGCCCTGCGGCTGAAGCACACCAGCGCGAGTCCCGCGGGCAGCATGAACCCTTTTTGCGAACCGCTCACCGCGACGTCCACTTTCCATTCGTCCATGCGGAAGTCTATGCTCGCAATCGAACTGACCCCGTCGACGTAGAGCATCGCCGGGTGCTTGGTCTGGTCGAGCGCCCGACGCACGCCGCGCACGTCGCTGGTGACGCCGGTCGCGGTTTCGTTCTGGCAAAC
>CAZKLI010000147.1:0-5210 GCA_964553575.1 uncultured Chromatiales bacterium | reverse complement strand
CGCGCGGCGCTGCCGAGGCGATTCAGAAGACGATAGCCGGGGCGGCGCCCAACCGATTCCGCCGATAGCCTTCTTTTCGAGATTAGCCTATTATAATAGTCATATCATAGCTTAATGATTATTATATGAGTCAATCTCTTTGCCGCCATGAAAAGACCGAGAGCTTATTCGAGGCTTGCCCGGGAAGCGGCCGTTTTGCTGGGTGAGCAAATCAAGCTGCGACGAAAGCAGCGCAGATGGAGCGAGAGTGATTTGGCTGAACGCGCTGGCATCTCCAGAGCGACGTTGCAGAAAATCGAGAAAGGCGACATGGGCTGCGCCGTTGGTTTGGTGTTTGAAGTGTCGGCCTTGACGGGCGTCAATTTGTTTGAAGCCGACAAGCTGCCTCTCTCGATGCACTTGGAGCAGACCAGGGATAAGGTCGCCTTGTTGCCAAAACGCATCCGAGTCCGAACAAAGAAAGTTGACGACGATTTTTGAGAGGAATGACTTTCTAAAGGAAATTACAACGAAGTCTTGGCAATTCAGCAGGCGATAGCCGGGGCGGTGGACGATAAACACGTAACACCTGTGTCGCCTTAATGCTTGAAGACGGTAACGGCACGCTAACGGTGTCCGGCTGCGTCTTGAGAAGAGGACGGCGATACGGACGCGCCGCCGCCGGGCGTACGGGCTGCGCTGCGACGTTTATGAATCGGCGGCGGCGGGGAGCCTTTGCGCAACGCGCCGGAATCCCGGCAGGTTCATCTGCAACAAGCTCGGCAGCAGCACCAGCGTGAACAGCGTGCTGACGAGCAACCCGCCGACGATGACCGCCGCAAGGCCGCGGTAGAGCTCCGAACCGGCGCCGAGCGCAAGCAGCAGCGGCAGCATCCCGAACAGGCTCGTCAAGGTGCTCATCAGAATCGGGCGCAACCGCAGCCGCACCGCTTGACGCACCGCTTGCGTGCGGGCGTGCCCTTCACGCTCGGCGGCGCGCGTCTGGTGAACGAGCAGGATTGCGTTGTTGACGACCAGCCCGAGCAGGATGACGAAGCCAATCATGGTCAGAAGGTCCATCGGCTGGAACGTGAACAGGTTCAGCAGCCGCAGCATCGCGATACCGCCGACCGTCGCGAGCGGCAGGGTGACAATGATGAGCAGGCTGTCCATGAACGAGCGGAACAGCACCGAAATCAGCAGATACAGAATCACGACCGCGAGAATGAACGCGCCGCTCATGCCCGACAGCGCGGCTTTCAATTTGTCGGCGCTGCCGGTGTAGGTGATTGCGGAACCCGGGGGCAGCTGGCGGTACAGCACCGGCTCGATTTCCTGTTGCAGCACCGAGAGAGTTTTCTCAAGCGACACTTCCGGCGGCGCGATGACCTCAAGCGTAATCGTCCGCCGCCGGTCCAGGCGGCGGATGCGGTTGGGGCCGGCGGTGCGTGCGACCGTCACCAGCTCACCCAGCGGCAGCACTTGCGCCTCGGGCGTCGCCAGCGGAATCGCCGCAAGTTCCTCAGGCGTGCGCCAGCCTTCGATGCGGGCGATGACGTCGAAGCGGCGGTCGCCGTCGAAGAAGTCGGTTACGAACAGCCCTTCGCCGGCGGCGCGGGTGATCATGCCGACCTCTTGGCGCGTCCAGCCGGCCTCGGCGATGCGTTCTTCCTTGGGAGTCAGCAGCAGCTGCGGTTCGGCGAGCTCGAGCCCCGGGCGCGGTCTGATGCGTGCGCCGGGCAGCGCCTGGCTGATCATGCCGTAGGCGGTGAAGCCCGCGGTGAGCAGGCTTTCGACGTCGCGGCTTTGGAGGTTCATCTCGACGGTGCGGGTGTTGCCCCGGCTGAACAGGGAAGCCCGTCTGGCGAACGCCAGCGTGTCGGGAAAGTCGCGGAATACGTTATTGATGACCGGCACGAGCGCACCCGCTTCGTCGGCGTGCTTCGCGCGTGCACCCATGAACGCGCCGCTCGGGAACGCGACGAAGAAGTATTGCTGGATTTGCGGCGTTTTTTCGCCGGTCATGTGTGGTGCGAGCTTCTCGGCGATAACCTCGCCCATCTCCTTTTCGATGGTCTCGACGTTCATGCCGGGCGGCGGCAGCAGGTAGGCGAAAATCAGGTTGCGGCTGCCGGCGGGCAGGTAGTCGGCTTTCGGTATCAGCAGCACGCTCAGCAGCATCGGCACGACGAACAGTCCGGCGACGAGCAAGCGTCTTCTTCCCGGGTCTGCGGTCAGCCGCATCAGTTTGTCGGTCCAGCGTTCCCAGGTTTCGGAGAAGCGGTCTTTTATCGTTTCGCGTCTCAGCCACTCGTGACTGAGCCCCGGCACCATGATCAGCGCCGCGAACAACGAGACGACGATTGCAGCCGACAGGCCGATCGCAAGATCGGCGAACAGTTGCCCGGCTTCGTCTTCAAGCAGCAATATCGGCAGGAAGATGGCGACCGTGGTTACGGTCGAGGCGATCAACGCGCCTTTGATCTGGGTGACCCCGGTGAGCGCGGCGTCGTACAGCGAGCGTCCGCCCGCGCGCAGGCGCAGAACGTTCTCGACCGCGATGATCGAAGCGTCGAGCACCATGCCGACCGCGAACGCAAGCGACGCGAGCGAGATGGTGTTCAGCGTGCGCCCCGTCAGCTTGAGCGTCATCAGCGCGGCGAACAGCGACAGCGGGATGCTCACGGCGACAATCAAGGTCACCCGCAGGCGCCGCACGAACCACCACAGCACGCCGACGGCGAGCAGCACCCCGAGCCCGAGGCTGGTGAACAGCAGTTGAATCGCATCTTCGATGTAAAGCGTCTCGTCATAGACCTGGTCGATGCGCAGTCCGGCGCGTTTCAGGGGGCCTTCACGCAGTTCGACGACGGCGGTCTTGAGCTGCGACATGATTTCGATGACGTTGACGCCGGACTCGCGCGAGGCGTTGACCGCGATCGAACGCTCGCCGTTGTTGATGACGAAAGTGTTGCGGTCAACCGTGCGCATCTCGACGTCGGCGACGTCGCGCAGCTTGACCGGGCGCTGCTCCCGCCATTCGAGCACCATCTCCGAGAGCTTGTCGGCGTCGTAGCCGCCGAGGAAACGCAGGTTGTAAGCGCGCTTGTGGAGGTCCTTGGTGCCACCCGACGTATCTTCCTGATTGCGGATGCGTGCGGCGGTTTCCGGCAGCAGGATGCCGCGGCTTGCGGCCTTGTAGGGGTCGATGGTGATTCGCACTTCCCGCTCAAGCGCGCCGCGCACTTCCGACCGCGATACGCCGTGGATGCGTTCAAAGCGCGACTGGACGACTTCTTCGACCAGGTATTGATAATCGGCGATGTCGTTGTCGTTGCCGGGCAGCGTCTTGATGATGAACCAAGCGATTGGACGGCTTCTTTCGCCGGTGGTGCTCAGAATCGGTTCGTCGGCGTCCACCGGGTAGGAAGGCACGCGGTTGAGTCCGTTGAGCACCTCTATCAAAGCGCGTTCGAGGCTGAAGCCGAGTTCGAAAGTCAAGGTCAGCGAACCCTGCCCGCGTTGCGCCTCCGACAGCATCTGAGTAACGCCCGCCAGGCTCTTGAGCGCGTCCTCCTGCGGCTCGATGATTTCGGATTCAATCTCCTCGGGGGTGGCGGCGCGCCAAGTGGTGGTGATCCTGATTTCAGCTTCCTGCACTTCCGGCGTGAGCTGAATCGGCAGTTTGCTCAACGCGATGCCGCCGAAGATGGCGGCGAGCAGGATGACAACGTAACCCGCGATCGGGTTGTCCAGAATCGCCTGGGCGGACTTCATTGCCGATCGTTGCCGCCGTTCGGAGAAGGTGCGATGCGCACGGTCAATCCGTCGCGCAGACGTTCGCCGCCGCGCACCACGACCTTGTCGCCGGTCTTCAACGGGCCGTTCACTTCGATCAGCCCGTTGCCCGCGGACAAGCCGGGTTCGACCGGGACGCGCACCGCGGTCATGTCTTCCTCGATGCGGAACACGCTGATGCCGTTGTGGCGGATGACCAGGGCGTCTTCCGGTATCAACAGGCTGTTGCGCGGCGCGGTCGCGGGCACCCAGACCTCGACCGGCAGCCCCGGCTGGCCGATCGCTCCGTCCGGCCTCAGGCGCAGTTCGAACAGCCGCGACGCCTTGTCGCCGACCGGCACGACGGCGCGCAACTCGGTTTGGTGGAATTGGCCTTCGACCACAACGTCAATGCGGTCGCCGACGTTGATGTACGACAGAACGTCCGCCGAGACGTGGGTTTCGATTTCCAGCGAATCGGTGTTGACCAGCTCGGCCACGGCGTCGCCTTCGGACACCCACTCGCCGATTTCGGTGTGCAGCGCGACGATGACGCCGTCGAAAGGCGCGGCGATTCTCATCCGCAGTATCCGCTCTTCGGTCAGCGCAATTCTCGCCCTCGCCGCCTCAAGTTCGCTGCGGGCGACGCCGAGGTCGGACTGCGTTCTCTCAAGCAGGCTGACCGTGGTGTGGTTGGTCTCGGCCAGCTTGCTCAGGCGTGCGACTTCGTTCTCGAGGAACTTGATGCGGGCGAGCTGGCTCTGTGCACCGGCCTGGTTTTCGGCGAGCGTTTGCCGTAACAACGTGTCGTCGAGGTGTGCGACGACCGAGCCCTTTCTGAAACGGTCGCCGACGCGCGCCAGCTTGACGACGCGTCCTTCGGTTTCCGCCGACAGTTCGGCTTCAAAGCGGCTGATCAAGGTGCCGCTGAACCGCAGTTTGGCTTGAACCTCGTCGCGCACGACGTCGGCGGTGATGACCGGCGCCGGCGGCGGTTGCGCCGCCGCGACGCCCGCGAGCGCCGGGTACATAATCAGGCACGCGGCCAACCGCACGGCGGCGCTTGCCGCGCCCGCGACGCGGACGACGGCGTTTCGATGAGGGGTGGCTGAGTCTTTGCGGTAAGGCATTGTCGCTCATTTCTCCCGAAAGAAACACGGCGGGCACCCGCTTATGCAAACGTGTCGCCTTCGTGGGGGTTGCATCGTGGGGGCGCGCGGGGGGCTGCGTCCGGGGCGTCTGTTCCCACTGTTTTCAAGTGCGGGCATTGTCGTGGATTCAACTTGCGAGTGCAAACGACCGCCGCAATTTGGTATGGTTCGCCCTCGCGCCCGCCGCCCGGGATGTAGCATGGGACATAAGCGTGGGACGGGGCGCGTGAACAACGTCGGGACAAGCATGAGTTTTCTTGCCAAGCTGAAACGGATCGCCGCGATGGAATTGGGTTCCATACC
>CAZKLI010000146.1:0-4194 GCA_964553575.1 uncultured Chromatiales bacterium | reverse complement strand
CCTCGATGCAGATCAAGATTCCCGACGCCGGCGAACGGCGGGCGTTGCTGCATTATCTGGAGAACCATTGACGCCAAATCGGCCGGCGCCGCGGATGCACCCCGTTGCGGAAGCCGCCCGCAAGGTCGAGCCGGCTTGCTTCACACGTGGACGCGCCAATCCGGCGCCGCCGGGCCGCAGGCGGCGAACGGCGGATTGATCAACGATTCCTTCGTGTTGTAAAGCAGGGGCTTGCCGGAGAAATCGGTCAAGGCGCCGCCGGCTTCCTCGAGTATGCACTGCCCGGCGGCGGTGTCCCATTCACAAGTCTTGCCGAAACGCGGGTAAAAATCCGCTTTGCCTTCGGCAATCAAGCAGCATTTGATCAGGCTGCCGCGACGCACCAGACGGTGGCGGCCTATTTTGCCGAGAAACGCTTCGGTGGCGGCGCCGGCGTGCGAGACGCTGACTGCGACGACGGGTTCTCCCTGCGCGTCTTTGCGCGCACGAATCACCCGCTCGGAACCGTCCTTTTCGCGCTTGCGCGCACCGCCGTCCAGCGTCGCCATGTAACAGCTCCCCTCGACCGGCACGTGAACAACTCCCAGAACCGGCCGCTGCCGGTGAACCAAAGCGACGTTGACCGTGAAATCATCTCGCCTGTTGACAAATTCGCGCGTGCCGTCGAGCGGGTCAACAAGCCAATAGTCCTCCCAAGCGCGGCGTTCGGAAAAAGCGACGTCGGTGCTTTCCTCAGACAGTATCGGCAAGCTCGGCTTGAGTCGCGCAAGCCCCTCGGAAATCACCCGGTGTGAAAACAAATCGGCCTCGGTCAGCGGCGATTTGTCGTCCTTGTACTCGACTTGAAAGTCCCGCCGGTATATCCGGAGAATCCCGGCGCCGGCTTCCTCCGCGACTGCGACTACACGCGCAAGCAGCGCCTCCAAATCAAAAGGCGCAAGCGAAGACATCGCTCAGCCTCGAGTCCAGCGCTTGAATCGTTTCTTGCAGTACTTCAGCAACGACTCGTAATCCGGAAAGTACAAATCAAATCCGTCTTCGGCGGGTGCGTCGAATTCGCAGTAATCGTTCGAATGGTCGCGGCAAATCTGGGGGCGCTGCTCGTAGATGCCGCACAGGCCGCCGGGACGCAGGTGCATGCACGACGTTTCAAACAACAAGCACCACCCTTCGTGATCCTTATAGACTTTCACGTTGCCGTGGGAAACCTGCCACAACAGATGTTCGAAATCATCCTTGCTTCTCGGCGCGTCGATCGTCTGCGTTACGTAGTGGCAGCATTTGCTGTTGGTGCAGAATCCGCACTTGTTCTCGGACGTCAGTTTCACGCCCGGCTCGACGCGGACCGGTATGTTCCCGAAATGATTTCCCGGATGGCTCATGTTGACCTCGTTGTTGGATGCAAATCGGGCGGCATTATAAATGACCGAACGTAGAACACCAAGTTATAATCTCCGCACGCGAACAAAACTCGGAATGAGACAGGAAGACCCGTGGGAAACAAAGTGAACGTCAACACCGCCCGTTTCTGCATCGGCGAAATCGTCAAGCATAAATTGTTCGACTACTACGGCGTGATTTACAACGCGGACCCGGTCTTCGCGGGCGCCGACGAGTGGTACGAAGCCGTCGCCAAAAGCCGCCCTCCGAAAGATCAGCCGTGGTACCACGTGCTGGTTGACGGCCACGGCGCCACAACCACTTACGTCGCCGAAAGAAACCTGCAACACTGTGCCGAGTTCAAGCGGATAAACCACCCGCTGGTCGACGCTTACTTTAACGGGCACAACGGCAAAAACTACCTGATGAAATCCATGACGTGAGCCAGGGTTCAGATGACCTTGCTCGACAAATTCAAAAGCTTCTTCGTTGCAGATCGGTCGTCTGAAAGCCGCGCGGCGCAATTCTTGCCGCTGGCGAACGCGGTGCTTCTGGTCGAGGTAAGTCACGCCGACTTCGACGCCGACCCGCGGGAACTCAAGGCGGCCGCCGCAAGACTGGCGCAGCGTCACCGGCTGACCGAGGCCGAAGCCGACGCATTGATACACGACGCGCTGGCCGAGCGTAAGACCAGCACGTCCTTGTACGACTATCTGCGTACAATCAACGACGGCATGGATCAGAATGACAAGGCCAAGCTAATCGAAGACCTGTGGGCGGTCGCTTACGCCGACGGCAAACTCGATTCCCACGAAGAACATCAGGTGCGCAAAATCGCCGAACTGCTGCACGTGCCGCACGTGCGTTTCATCCGGGCCAAGGATCGCGCACGAAACGACGAAAGCTGACCGGGCGGGGGCGGCGGAGCGCCGCTCAATCGCGGGTAACCCGATACAGCGCAATTTCCCCCATCAGGTTCGGCGCCAGGCGTATGCCGAGGCTGCCGCGATGCGCGTAGTCCACCGCCGCGCGTTCAAGGATGCGGATGCCGTTCTCGCGGCACAAATTCTCGAAGTCCTTGAGCGTGCAGAGATGAATGTTTTCCGTGTCAAACCACGCTTCAGGCAACGCCTTGGTCATCGGCATCGCTCCCTTGAGGAGCAGCTGCCACCGGTTTTTCCAATACCCCATGTTGGGAAAAGTGATGATGCCCTCCTTGCCCATTTCCAGCATGTCGTCAAGCAACCGCGCCGGGTGATGAACCGCTTGCAGGGTCTGCGTCATCACGACGTAGTCGAAACGGCGGCGCTTGAAGTAACCCGACAGTCCTTCGTCCAAGTCGGCTTGAATGACGTCCACGCCGCGCTCGATGCAGCGCACGACGTTGTTCACGTCTATTTCAAGCCCGATGCCGGAGACGGCGCGCGTCTCGGCAAGATTGCCCAGCAAAGCACCGTCGCCGCAGCCCAGATCGAGAACGCTTGACCCGGGTCTGACCCATTCCCGGATGATGTCCAGATCAGCCCGCACTTTCGACCTCCGCGGCGACTCGCTTCATGTACGCGTGCAACACCGCTAAATACTGGGGAATCGGTTTCAAAAACGCGTCGTGCCCGTCCGCCGTCTCGACCTCGGCGTAACTGACCGACTTGCCCGCCGCCAGCAACGCCTCGACGATTTCGCGCGAACGCTCGGGCGCGAAACGCCAGTCGGTCGTGAAAGAAAGCACCAGAAATTTCGCGGCGGTCGCCGCAAACGCCGCCGCCAAATCATCGTCGTAGTCCGCCGCCGGGTCAAAATAATCAAGCACCTTGGTCATCAACAGATACGTGTTGGCGTCGAACCGGTCAACGAAAGACTCCCCTTGATAACGCAGGTAGCTCTCGACCTGAAAATCAACGTCAAACCCGAAGCTGAGCTTGTCTTCCCGCTGTTCGCGCCCGAACTTCTTGCGCATGGCGCGGTCCGACAGGTAGGTAATGTGCCCGAGCATACGGGCCAGCATCAAGCCTTTGCGCGGCTGCCCGTCCGCGTAGTAATACCCGCCCTTGAAGTCGGGGTCTGAAATGATTGCTTGGCGGGCCACTTCGTTGAAAGCGATGTTTTGAGCCGACAGTTTCGCGGCGGCGGCGATGACGACGGCGTGGCGCAGCTTGTCGGGATAATCTATCGCCCATTGCATCGCTTGCATGCCGCCGAGACTGCCGCCGACAACCGCCGCCCAGCGTTCAACGCCGAGATGGTCGGCCAGATAACGCTGGCTCCTGACCCAATCCTCGACGGTGATAATCGGAAAATCCGCGGCGTACAGCTCCCCGGTTTGCGGGTTGACCGTGTTCGGCCCGGTACTGCCTTTGCACCCGCCGATGTTATTCGGCGACACCACGTAGAATTTATTCGTGTCGAACGGTTTCCCGGGGCCGATGCAGACGTCCCACCACCCCGGTTTCTTGTCTTCCATCGAATGGTAACCCGCAGCGTGCTGGTCGCTGGAAAGCGCGTGGCAAACCAGAATCGCGTTCGTTTTATCCGCGTTCAGTTTCCCGTACGTCTCGTAAGAAAGCGTGAATTCCGGCAAGCTGCGCCCGCAATCCAGCGGCAGCTCGCACTGAATTCTTGCGTCGCGGGGCTCGACGAGCCCTACGGAATCCGAGGGAATAATATCCGGCATATATCTTGACGGCGCTCCGCGCGACGGCTGGAGAAACGCCGATTATACGAGGTGCCGAGCACGTACCGGATTCAAACGCCGCCCGCCGTCCCACCACTTGCAGCACGAACCAAAGCGTAACCGCCTGCCCCTGAGACGACGAC
>CAZKLI010000145.1:0-3742 GCA_964553575.1 uncultured Chromatiales bacterium | reverse complement strand
GTCGAGCGGCAGCACCGCGAGCGGCCCGTGCGGCGTGAAACGCTCGTAAGCGACGTCGCCGGGAGCGATTTCGGTTTCGGCGTTGAACACCACCGCGGCTTGTCCGTAATCGCGCGTCTCGGCGTCAAACCCCGCCGCCGCGCGCAACGCGCCGCCCCCGTCGGCGAGCACCAGAAGCCGGGTGTCGATCTCACGGCACGCCCCCGCTTGTTCGACCGTGACGGTCACTGCGTCTTGACGCCGCGTGAGCCGGGTCACCGTCGCCGGCTTGATGACTTCGACGCCGCCGAGGCCGTCGTGCAAAACGCCGCCGAGTACGCGATGGGGAAGAGTCCACGCGAGCGCGTCGAGACCCTCGCGTTCGGCGCGGATGCAGGTCGAGCCGAAAACACCTTTTTCCGAGACGCGAATCTCGCGGATCGGACGCGCGTGGCCGGCCATTGCGTCCCACAGGCCGAGTGTGTTCAAGATGCACCGGCTGAGGTCGGCGAGCGCGATGGTGCGCTCGTCGAAAGTGTCACGGTGCAAGGCGTCGGGCGCACGCGCCTCGATCAGCGCAACGCGTCCGGAGTAGCCGCGCAGCGCGGCGCCCAAGCCGGCGCCCGCGAGGCCGCCGCCGGCAATCACTACGTCGAAGTTCACGTGCCCGACGAGACCAAGGCCTCGACCTCGTCGGGATCCTTGGGCACGCCGGCGCTCAACACCCGCGCCGCCCTGGCGGTGACCACCACGCTGTCCTCGATGCGCACGCCGATATTGCGCCAGCGGCGCGGCACGTCGGCACCGCGAAGATACAGGCCGGGTTCGACGGTCAACGCCATGCCGGGCGCGAACCGGCGCCAAGCGCCGCGGTCGCGGTAATCGCCGACGTCATGCACGTCCATGCCGAGCCAATGGCCGGTGCGGTGCATGTAAAAGCGGAGGTGCTCACCGTCCTTAATCAGCTTCGCCGCCCGGCCCTTGAGCAACCCGAACTCGATCAGCCCTTCGGTCAGCACGCGCACCGCGGCTTTGTGCACGTCGTTCCAGGTGTTGCCCGGTCGCACTTTCTTGATTGCCGCGCGCTGCGCGTCGAGCACGACGTCGTACAACGCGCGCTGCGCCGGTTTGAAACGCCCGCAAACCGGAAACGTGCGGGTGACGTCGCTCGCGTAAAGATCATACTCGGCGCCGGCGTCTATCAGCACCAAAGCGCCGTCCTTGAGCTCGTCGCCGTTGCGCGTGTAGTGCAGGACACAAGCGTTCGCGCCGCCGCCGACGATCGACGGGTACGCCGCAACCGCGCCCGCGCGCTGAAACTCGTATTCGATCTCGGCCGCGAGCTGGTACTCGAACACACGGGGGCGGCAAGCCCGCATCGCGCGCCGGTGCGCCGCCGCCGAAATCTCGGCCGCCCGCCCCATCAACGCGGTTTCGGAGCGCGACTTGTGCAGCCGCAGCGTCTGGGTCAGCTCTTCGAGCGGAAAAACCGCCCGGCGCCGGTTGGCTCCCAAAACATTCAGGGCGTTCAGGGCGTCCAGCAAGCGCAGGCAACCCATCCCGGCGTCGGCGTCCATGGGAAAGTAGATCCGGGCGCGGTCACCGATCAAGCGCGGAAAAATGTCGTTGAAATCCTTGAACGCAAACGCTTGGTCCGCGCCGAAATCTTTCATCGCACCGGCACAACCGGCGCGCGGCCCGTCCCACGTTTCCCGCTGTTCGTCGCGCGGGCGGCAGAACAAAACATATTCGCTTTCATTGCGTCCCGGAATGAACACCGCACAGGCCTCGGGCTCGCAAAAGCCGGTCAGGTAGGCGAAGTCGCTGCTTTGGCGGTAGGGATATTCAACGTCGCGCGCCCGCCGCGCCGGCGCCGCGGCGGGCACGACCGCGACAGCTCCCTTGCCGAGCAGGCGGGCCAGCGCGCGGCGGCGGCGGGCGAACTCGGCGGCGCCGATGCCGCAAAGAGCGCCGGCGGTCTTAATGGAGCCGCCTTTTCGCTTTGCGCGAGACGATTTCATCGCACGTCATTACCACGCCGACGCCGAGGTACTCGACGACGCATTCGTAAGCGGCTTCGTTCGCAAGCTGCTCGTCGCCGGACAGCTCGTTGCAATCGACGGAACTGATTTCACTTACGTCGACGAAAAACTTCCTGCTCGAAGCCGAAAGGGTTGTCGAAAATTCAGGGTCGGAGACGCCGACCCCGTAGATAAACCCGCTGCACCAGTCGGCCAACGCACGCATCCGAAGATTGTAAGTGCACTCCGAGTCCTCTCGCAGCAACGGCCTGAACCGCAAATCTCCACCGCTTAATTGCGCTACGGTGTTCTCAAACACCTTCCGCCAAGACTCGGCCGCGTCCCCGTCGAAACACTCCCGGTCAACGCCGAGCTTCTCCATTTCCGCGGTCCAATGTGCGAATCGGGTCAACATATCCACAGTCAACATGCCGCAAAGTACGCCGTGAAGCTCATGAAAACTGCATAATGCCCGACGTTCATCAAGCCTGTTGCAAATTTGTTTTAAGTGCATTTTCTTTTGACTTTTCAGCAAGTTATAGAATGTTTGACGCGCCTATTTTACACCAGACAAAAACTTTCGGCGGCGCAAGTGAAAAAATGGAAAAAAATCGCATTTGACAAGTATTGACCGTAAGGACTAAATAAGCATAATTCCGGCTTTATGGAAATGGAGTCAAGCCAAAGTCAGAACCTGCAACTGCTGGCTGAACTCGAACAACGCGTGTCCGGTTTGCTCGAGGATCATGATCGGTTGTTGCGGGAAAATGAAATGCTGAAAAAGCAGCAGGAGAAGCTGTCCCTTGAAAAGGCGGGGTTGCAGGAAAACCGCCGCCAAGTCCATTCCAAGATTGAGTCCATGCTCACGCGCCTGAAAACACTGGAACAACAATGAGTGATTCAACCATCAATCAAAAGACAGTGAAAGTATTCAACAAAGAATACCGCGTGGCGTGTCCCGAAGGTCAGGAACATAAACTGGAGAAAGCGGCGGATTTTCTGAACCGGCGTATGCAGGAGATGAAAGATTCCGGCGCAAGTCTCGGCAACGAACAAACCGCTGCGATTACGGCGCTCAACTTGGCGCACGAGTTGCTTGAGCAACGCCTTGAGCAGCAACGGCAGCGGCGGAACGACGACGCTGAAATACACAATCGTCTGCAGACGATAAAAGAACGTCTTGACGTCAATAAACTTCAACGTCGCGTTCAAACCCGAACAACCACACCAGTTTTGAAACAGCTCTGAGATGTTCGAGAGTAACCTCAAGAACCTTGAGCGTATTTATTAATGCTGTATGGGGCGAGAAAAAAACGCTGTTGTGCAAATCCACCATCGAGTGGAGAGCCTGATGCGCAATTTCACAAGCCCCGCCTTGGAGATAAAAGCCCAAGGTCAAAGGTCACAACGGCATTGCGGAGTTGTTTCAATTTAACCTGGCCTTTAAGGAAGGACAGTGGACACTTTCGACAAACTCACTTTCTTTTAATTGACCTTTGAGCGAAAGCAAGCCACAGATTTCCAAATCACCTTGCGGTGAAGGCCTTTAATTATGTTCCACAACAATAAATGGGAGGTAGTTTGATGGCCATCAAACGACGTACCAAAAAAAGAGCCGCGGCGAGCAAGAAAAAGCGCGCCCCGGCTAAGCGACGTCGCGTAGCGACCAAGAAGCGTGCAGCGCCGAAGAAGCGCCGTACGACCAAGAAGCGTCGCACGACCAAGAAACGTGCAGCGCCGAA
>CAZKLI010000144.1:0-4283 GCA_964553575.1 uncultured Chromatiales bacterium | reverse complement strand
ACCTTGAAAGGCTTCCGCAAACGCTGCGCCGCCGCCTCGATCAAACGTTCAACGCCCTGGTCGCGGCTCACAAAACAATCGGCTGATTCCCCGGTCATCGTCACCGTGTGTTCGACGTGCGGACTCCCGTCGAGCGCTGCGGCGACTTGCCGCCACGCCCGGTCGAGCGCGTCGCCGCCCCGCCACAGGGGACACGGCGCTTGCGCCACCGCCGCCACGGTCCCGCCGTTGACGCGCGCCGCTTTCAAGTGCGCGCCGCCGAGGTCCCAGCCGACGTGGTCGCCGGTCACGACGCCGCCTCGACCATGCCCGACGCAACGGGGTTGAACCGCGCCGACCGCGGATACGCAAACAACGAAGTTGCGCAAGACATCGGGTCGGCGCCGAAAAAACGAGGCGAACCGGCGTGAAGCGTCTTTGGTCTCCGGTTCGCCCCGAGTGCGTGAACCTCGCGCCCGTGCACGACAAAACCCGCGCCGACGTGCCCCGCAAGACCGGGAATCGTTTGTCGCAACCGCTTCGTCATCACACCGAAATAATATGCCGGTTCCCGCAAATCGGCGACGCGCGGATTTTCGGCGACCCCCCGAAGCGCGCCGCCGGGATTCCCGCCGATGCGACCGCCAATCACGGCGCCACCCTGACCGTCGCCGCCGCAGCGAGGTCGAGTTGCGGCGGCGGCGAACGCGAAAGCAAGGCGAGCACGCAAGCAGCCGGATTGACGCCGAGCGAGCGGTGCAAACCGGCATAAGACGTCGTCAGCCTCGGGTTCACCTCGAGCACGCGAACCTCGCGCCCGTGCACGACAAAATCGACGCCGACGTGCCCCGCAAGACCAGGAATCGCTTGTCGCAACCGCCCCGCCATTGCGTCGAAATGATACGGCTGTCCCCGCAGGCCGTTGACAGTGCAGGCTTTCAACGAAAAACCGCCGCCGATGCGCTCGACTTCCTGAAGATTGAGCCCGGCAACGCGGTGCGCGTCGCCGCCGTACAAAACGTTCATGCTCGCGGCGCGGCCCTCAAGGTACGGTTGTATCACCTCGCCGTCACGCACCGTCTCCCGGGCGAGCGCGGCGGTGACGAGACGCGCGTTCTCGCATCCGACGCCGTCGTCGGGCTTGACCACGACTTTTTCCCCGCCGTTCATCCGCTCGAACCGCCGGTCGCCGGCGCACCAGGTTTCAACGCACGGCACGCCGGCTTTTCTGAGCGCGTCCGCCGTCAGGCGTTTGCTCGAAGCACGGCGCACCGCCGCGGACGAACTGTTCAGCAGCAAGCGCCCGCTTTGTTCGCACAACTCGCACAACCCGGCCAGGACGCCGCCGGTCTCCGGGGCAATCGGCCAAAACGCGTCGGCGGCTTCGAGCAATTCACGCAGACGCGGCGTCCAATCCTCATTCCCGCCGATCAAGTGCACCTGCGCTTCATCGAAAGACGCCCCCAGAGACGTCCCCAGAGACATCCCCAGGCGCCGGTCGCGGGTCAGCGACGGACGCACCCCGGGAACCGCGCCGAGGTCGCGGGTCAGTGCGCGCGTCATCAACTCGCCTTCGCGACGCAACTCGTCGGACAAACCGGCGAAAGCGCCGTTGCCGCACAAGCCGCCGCCGGTAAAATACTCGGCAATCAGGACGTTCAAACGAAATCCGGACCCTTAAATTGCAATTAATTCCCGCACTGGACATCAAGGACGGCCGCATCGTGCACGCCGCCGGCGGCGAGCGGCAATCGTACCGCCCGCTGTGCACGCCGCGGTTTCCATCGCCCGACCCCGCGGACGTCGTGCGCCGGTTGTCCGAGCGGTTCGGATGCAAGACATTCTACATTGCCGACTTGAACGCCGTAACCGGCGGCGGGAAAGACAACGCGGAACAAATAAGCGGCGTGACGCGCGAATTCCCGAACTTCGAGTTCTGGTTGGACTCAGGCATCGGAGACCGGGCGGATTTCGAACGCGTGCAAAGCGCTCAGCCGGCGTGCGTCCCGATCGTGGCGACCGAAACCCTGACCGACGCAGAACTCCCCGCGGCGTTGTGCGCCGAACAAAAGCGTTTCATCCTGTCGCTCGACTTCGGCCCGAACGGCCTGCTCGGCGGCGCCGATTTGCTCAAACGCGCCTCGGCTTGGCCGGATACGGTGATTGCGTTGTCGCTGCCCGCGGTCGGAACCGGCGCCGGCCCCGACTTGGCGACCGTCGCGTCGGTGTGCAGACAATGCACGGGGCAACGCGTCGTCGCGGGCGGCGGGGTACGCAATCAAGACGACCTTGTGCAGCTTGCACGCGCCGGCGCCGGCGCCGCGCTGGTGGCGAACGCCTTGTACACGGGCGGCATCGAACCGCCGTCGCAGGAAAGCGGCGAAAGACTCTCAGTCTTCGCCGACGATGGTCAGACACGGAACGGCGCGCCCATCGGATAAGAACCGGCGCAAGGTCGAACGCCCCAGGGCGGCCGACGCGAAATGCGGGTCGCCGAGCTCGGCGAACTCGTGCATCTCGTCAAGAGAAGGCCCTTGGAAACAGCAATACGACTGCGTGGTTTCGTAGGTCTGCAATTCGTGCAGGTTGGGCAGATACTCGATCAGACGCCGCCAGATAAAGAAGTTGATCAACTCGGTGCTCGACCGCCACCCCAGCACGGGGTCGGCAAAGTTCAGATGCCGATGGTCGAGCTTCTCTATGACTTCGCGCTGCACCACCGCTTTCAGATAGCCGTAGTCCACGACGAAGCCGGTGTAAGGGTCAACGCGGTCCTTGACCTTGACCACGAGGTTGTAGCGCCCGCCGTGCAGGTTTGAGCACTTTCCCGGATGGTCGGTGATGAAATGCGCCGAGTCGAAAACCATCTCTTTCGCAACCACCGCCCGCGGCGCGTCCTGATAAAAGCGCTCGGGCGCGCAAGGAATCCTCAACATCTTCGGGCGCAACGCGCCGAGCAGCACCCGTGCGTCGGCGACGGTCAAGGTGCGCAGGCAGGCGCCGTCGCCGGAAACCGGCGCCAAGGACTTCATCTCGACGTCAAAATCATCGTTGAACCGCCGCGCCAGCGCCGGCGCCAAGCGACGCTGCACAACCGGCAGAAAAAGGCAGCCGCCGTAAAAATCCGAGCACAACGCGGTCAAAACCGACGCAAACAGCAGGAACTCCGACGCGGACAGACTTTCGATCTCGACGAAGTCGGCTTCGGACAGGTTGCCGCGCGCCGCCAGCAGGTTGTTGGCCGCAACGACGCGATGCGCGCGATTGTCGAACGAATAGCTTTGGCGAAAGCGAAACCCGTAGTCTTGAAGATACTGCACCAACCACAGTAACTGATCGAGACGGCGAACCTCGCCCGGAACGGCCCACAGGCGCGGGCGTTCTTCGAGCATTCCGGCGGCACGCACCGCGGTCAGCACGACCCGCGCCTTGCGCCGCACCTGCAACGCGCACGGCGGGTGGCTTTCGGTCGGCTCACGGTCGAGCAAATGCCGGGGCGTCACCACGTCAAGCGACAAGCCGTGGCGTATCGCGTATTCCTGCAGCGTCAAACCGCAGCACGCGGCGAGATGCTCGTTGTCAACCTGCACCGGGGAAGCGTTGCATTCCAAACATTTATCCATCGGGACGCCCTCAAGCAAAGGGCCAAGATACTCCATCGGGGAAACCAAATCCAACGTCCGCACTCAACGACGCGGGCCGCGGCGCTTTGGCCGCTTATAGGGAGAGGGAGACGAGGAAACCGGCGCGTCTTGAGCCCGCGGCATTCGGTCGCGGAACGCCGCCCGGAGGTTGCCGTCGTGCCGCCCGGCGAGACCGGAACGTATCCGGGGAAGCGTCCCAGGGATATCATGGGGGACACCGTGAGGGACATCGTAAGCGTACAAAAAAAACCCCGGCGGAGAAACCGCCGGGGTTCATTGCAACAGAACGTTGAAAAGCGGTCAGAACCCCTTGAAAGGATGCTCCGCGCTGTCTTTCTGCGCCGTGGCTTCGGCTGCGGTCGGCTTGCCGCTGACCGCGTTTTGGATCGCCATCTTCGTCGCCTTGTAATTGTTGTCGTAAATGGCTTTGTCATCTTTGGCTTCCCAGTGGATGAACACGCCGACACAGATATACAGGTCGTCGGCTTCTCCTTCGGAAATGACGCCTTCGGCGACGCTGTCCTGCACCGCCTTGGCGACCGCCGCCTGCGCGGGGCCGAACATCTGCACCGCCTGGGCCCCGCCCTTGATGGTCACCTTGTTGAACATCATCGTGTTGGGCTTGCAAGGCAGGTTCGGCGCAATCACGGCCAGCAATGA
>CAZKLI010000143.1:0-3002 GCA_964553575.1 uncultured Chromatiales bacterium | reverse complement strand
GCAGGGAACCGAGGAAGGCGTATTCGAGGCGTCGGTCCCCCATCTCGACCGACGCCTCGAATACGCCTTCCTCGGTTCCCTGCAGGGGCTTCGCGTCGCCGACGCGCAGACGGACGTTGCGGGCCGAGTCGGTCGTCAGGCGCAGTTCACCGTGGTTCGTCAGATCCTCGTCGTCGGACGTCAGCGATATGCTCGGCGCCCTGATGCTGATTTCCGCCGTGGCTGGGAGAATGATTACGTCGCCGAACGCTAGTCCAGGATTGCCATTTAAGATCAGCTGGACGTACGCCAAATCGAGGAAAAAGAACTTATTGGAAGATTGCTCGACCGAAGCGCCCGACGCCGCGACCGGGCGGTAAGTCCTTAGGCTTGTGCTCGAGTCGAAAATAAACTCCAGGCCCACGACCGCCTCATAATCGGTGCCGGCCAGCGCGTCGCCGTCGCGGGTCGTGCCGCTGACGTTGATGCGGTCGGCGGGGCGTCCGCGTCCGGGCGGCGCGACGACGATCGGCACGTCAAGTTTGCGGCCCAGTTCCCATTCATGAACGGGGTTGTCGGTCAGATACTTCTCAAACAGGTAAGGCGTCAGCTGGTAAAGGTCAAAGTCAACCGGCAGGGACAAACCGGAAAACCCGACCCGGTAGATCTCCTCGGAGGTCTTGCGCGCGTACAGCGACAGCGGCTCGTTTTCGGCGGTCGCGGCGGGCGTCAACCCCGGTGCGTAGGCGGGATGTGACACCGCCCCGCCGGTCGGGGCGATCAAGAAACCCGCCGGCGACGGAATTTGGTCTTCCGGTTGACTCCCGAAACCTTCCGCGGCAAACCCCGCCGGGACGTCCGTCCGCTCGGGCGTCAACGTCGTGCCCGCCAAGTTCCTGGTTTCGATCAACGACGTCGGCCGCGCGGGCGTCCAAACCAGCCCGTCAACCGCAACGCTTTCTCCCTCGACCGGAAGCGAGGTGTCGTCGAACAGGCCGAGCCGTGCGGGCGATTCTCGGTCTCCTCCCGCGGCCTGCGTCACGAACACCCCGGGCGGGTCGAAACTCAAGCGAAATTGAGGAAGCAGATGCAACTGCATCGTGGCCAAGCTCGTGCTTGCGTTGCGCCGCTCGACCTCAAACCTCAGGGTGACCGCGTCCCTCTGCCCGGCCCCGTTCAAAGGCCCGCGCACTTTCGGGCCGGCGCTGACCCGCACGACCTGGGTCAACCCGCTCCCGGACACCTGGTCGCCGCTCAACACGAAAGACGGCGGGTCGAACGCCAGCCCTCCGGGGTCGGCGCCGGGGTCGGGATTGGGGCCGGGGTCGGCATCGCTGTCGAGGAACCTGACCCGCACTTGCTCGTCGCCGAACAGCGACCTGCCTTGATCGCGCGCGGTCAGCTCGAACGTGACCTCGGTCGCCTCCCTGCCGGGAACGACCACCGGCGGCGAGTCACCCCGAACCCTGACCGCCTCAGGCACGGATCTGAAGTCGGCCAAGTTCAAATCGGCGACGTCGGCGAGCTCGTCGGCCAGCACGGCCTCACAGCTGTCGTCGGCGGGCGTCGCGAACAGAATCGCCGCCCTGACCGCCCTGGTCTTCGCACAGACGTTGACGAAACGCAGCGGCGACGCCGCCGTCATAATCGTGAACCCCGAATAGTCACCGTTGCGTCCGCCGAGACGCTCCACCGCCAAAGTCAACCCGAAATCGGTCTTGCCCGGGTTGAGGGTCAGCGCAACGGCGTCGCTTTCGACGGCGCCGGTCGGAATGCTCAGCAACCGGCTTTCGGGGGGGGAGACGCCGTCGAACCTCGCGTCGGTGAGCGCGAGGCGCACCGTGGTCTCGCGCGGCGCGCCCTCGCGCAACGTCAGTTTGATTGAGAGTCTGTTGGGCTGGCCTGACGATTGCAAAGGCGCGATTTCCGGTTTGACCGTGAAGATGAAAGGCAAAGGCATTAGATCCTGGGAGCTTGGCTCCTTCCCTAACCAGGCTCTCGTCAACTTGGTCAGTCCCCGAAAGATCCCGGCCGGCAGCGTTCTTAACCGGTAGTTATTTCTGAGATCCAACGTCCGCAGGTTGGTCAAATCGGAAAAGACGCCGTCGGGCAACGTTCCTATACTGGCGACAGATATATTCAACGTCTCCAGGTTAATCAACACTGATAAAACGTCGGCTGACAGCATCGGGTCGAGACGATTGCCGCTGAGACTCAGCGTTCGCAGGTTGGTCAGCCCTGAAAAGATGCCGGGTTGTAATCTCAGCCCATTGGCCTCCAAATTTAGTGTCCGCAGGTTGTTCAGCTCCGAAAATATATTGGCCGGCAGTGAAACCAACTGATTGGGCCCGAGGACCAACGTCTGCAAGCCTGTCAATCCGGAAAAGTCATCCGCCCGCAGAGAAGCAATAGTGTGACTGGTATCACTCAAACGGATGATAGATCGCAGTTCAGCCGTCGCCACGCTGCCGCAGACGTCGTCGGCTGGCGTCGCCTCCAGAATCCAAGTCTGAACTATCTGCGTCCTGCCGCAGATGTTCGCGACCAGATCCTCGAATGGTTCCCCTGCGACAACCTCGATTCCCGTGTATTGATTGTTATCTCCCCCGAGCGCAACTTCCCCGAAAGCCAGCTCAAAAGGCCCGCTGCCGCGGGTGATCGTGACAAAGGTGTCGCTTTCGACGCCGCCGGTCGGAATTGTCAGCGAGAAAGACGTCGGCGTTGCACCGGTCGCGGTGACATCGACTGTAATCGGTCGCGGTGCGCCCTCGCGCAACACCAGCGTCATCGTGGAGCTGCGGAAATTGTTCGGCAGCTGCGGCGGGGCGAATTTCGCTTTCACCCTAAGCGTGATCAAGTCCGGATTGCCGTCGAGACGCACCTCGGTCAAGCGGGTCAGTCCCGCAAAGACGCCCGCCGGCAGTTCGGTCAGTTGGTTGCCCGCCAAGTTCAGCGTCCGCAGGCCGGTCAGCCTCGAAAAGACGCCGTCGGGCAGCGTGTCCAGATCGTTGTCCCTGAGATCC
>CAZKLI010000142.1:0-7785 GCA_964553575.1 uncultured Chromatiales bacterium | reverse complement strand
CGCCTGGGTGCGGCGGTCGCGCGCCTGCTTGGCCGAACCGCCCGCCGAGTCGCCTTCGACCAGGAACAGCTCACAGTCGGCGGGATTCTTTTCCTGACAGTCGGCGAGCTTGCCCGGCAACCCGGCGATGTCGAGCAGCCCCTTGCGGCGGGTCATGTCGCGCGCCTTGCGGGCGGCTTCGCGCGCATGGGCGGCTTCGATCATCTTGGCGACGATCGCTTTCGCCTCGGCCGGGCGTTCGAGCAGAAAGTCGCGCAGGTAACCGGCGAGCGCGGTCTCGATCGGCTTCCTGACTTCCGACGAGACGAGCTTGTCTTTGGTCTGGGATGAGAATTTCGGGTCGGGCATCTTGATCGACAGCACCGCAATCAGGCCTTCGCGCGCGTCGTCGCCGCTCAGCCCGACTTTCTCTTTCTTCAGCAAGCTTTCCTTTTCGGCGTAGTTGTTCAGGGTGCGCGTCAGCGCGGCCCTGAACGCAGCGAGGTGCGCGCCGCCGTCGCCCTGAGGGATGTTGTTGGTGTAGCAGCAAACCCTCTCTTGGTAGCTGTTGGTCCACCGCATCGCGGTTTCGATGCCGATGCCGCTGCGTTCGCATTTGAAATAAAAAATCGTCGGATGCAACGCGGTGTCGGCGCCGCCGAGATGCTCGACAAACGCCTGCACGCCGCCTTCGTAGCAAAACTCTTCGGCGCGCCCGGTGCGCGCGTCGGTGACCGTAATCGCCACGCCCGAGTTCAAGAACGCCAGCTCGCGAAGACGGGTTGCGACGCGCTCGAAATTGAAGTCGGTGTCGGTGAACACGTCGTGGCTCGGAATGAACCGCACGGCGGTGCCGGTCTCGTCGGACGCCCCGTCTTCTTTCAGCGGGTGCTGCGGTTCGCCCATCTTGTATTCCTGACGGTAACGCTTGCCGTCCCGGTGCACGACCAGCTCAAGATATTCCGACAGCGCGTTCACCACCGATACGCCGACGCCGTGCAAGCCGCCGGACACTTTGTAAGAGTTTTCGTCGAACTTGCCGCCCGCGTGCAACGTCGTCATGATCACTTCCGCGGCCGAACGGCCTTCCTCGGGATGGATGTCAACCGGAATGCCGCGGCCGTCGTCGCGCACGGTCGCCGAGCCGTCCTCGTCTATGCGCACGTCAATCTTGTCGCAATAGCCCGCGAGCGCCTCGTCAATCGAGTTGTCCACCACCTCGAACAGCAGATGGTGCAAGCCGGTGCCGTCGTCGGTGTCGCCGATGTACATCCCCGGCCGTTTGCGGACGGCTTCGAGGCCTTTGAGAACCTTGATGTTGGAGGAATCGTACGCCATGAGAAACCCGCGATTATACCGCATCCACCGCTTCAGACCGCGGTTTTCGAGGGGTGGACCCTGCTGTCGGACGATGCGGCGGGACGAACGGCGCCCTGGCTTCGACGGCGCCCGCGGGTGCGAGGTTCCCGCTTAAAAATAGCGAACTAAGCCGAGCGACAAACCGAATTCGTCGCCGTCAATCGCCGACGGCAACCTGATTCTGTCCAAGTCCTCGGCGGCGGGGAAATAGGTCCAGCGATTGTTTTCGTGGTCGGTGTAGCGGACTTCGGCTCGAAACGCGGTGTCTTCGCCCAGTGCCTTTTCAAACCCGGCGCCGGCCGTCCACCCGGTCACCGTCGCGTCACGGCTCTCGGTGATTGGCGTCAGCCCCGCGTCGTTACAAACAACAGCGACGTCCACGCACCCCTCGTAACTGAGGCGGGCGTACGTCTCGATACGGCGAACGCCGGCAAGCACGTAGAGGCTCGTGCCGGCGCCGGCCCACGTCTCGACCGGCATCCCCAGCTTCAACGTCAAACCGTAGCTTCTCTCCTTTTCGTAAGACCAGTCCTCGTCCCAACCTTCACCGTATTCGTTCCGCCCGGGGGCGAGGGGGTCGCCGTCTTCCGGCAGATACCCGCGCACCGTCCCGCCGTGGTGTGCAAAGTCGAGCTCGCCGCCGAGATAAAGGCCGCTTCGGCCTAGCGGCATCCGATAGCCGATCAGAACGCCGAGGCCGTGCACCGTCCCGTCGGATACGTCGTCACTGCGGAAATTGTTGCCGTCTCCTCGGGGCGACCCCGGCCCGTTGACGGTTGCCCTGTCGTAGTCGGCGTCGAGGCGCTCGGCCGTCGCCGATACGCCGAGATACCAATCGCCCGCGTGTGCAGAGCCGTGTGCAAATGTTACACAGATCAGCAACAGCAGTGCGGCAACGGCAAGCGGGGATGTTTTCCGGACGCTCAATTTTTCATCGCGCCGAGCCGGGTTGTCACTTCTTGCCCGTCTCAGAAATACCGAATCAGCCCCAGAGACAAGCCGAATTCGTCGCTGTCAACCGACGCCGGTATCCTGAGCTTGTCCAGATCCGGGGCAGCCGGAAAACTGGTCCAGCGGTTGTTTTCGTAGTCGGTGTAACGAATCTCGGTCCGAAACGCGGTGTGCTCGCCGAGCATCTTCTCGAAACCGCCGCCGAACATCCAGCCGGTCACCGTCGTGCCGCGACCAAACGTGCCCGGCACGAGGTTCGAGCCGTTACAATCAGCATCCTCGGTCTCGCACCCCTCGAAACCGAGCCCGATGCGCGTGTCGGCCCGACGAACGCCGGCCAGTGCGTAGAGGCTTGCGCCGGCGCCCATCCAAGTCTCGACCGGCATTCCCAGTTTCAGCGTCAGGCCGTAGCTTCTCTCTTTTTCGTAAGACCAGTCCTCGCTCCAGCTCTCTCCCCACTCGTTCCGTCCGGGGGCGTTTCCGGCTTCCGCCAAACGCCCACGCACCGTGCCGCCGTGGTGGGTGAAATCCAGCTCGCCGCCGAGATAAACGCCGCTCTCGCTGAGCGGCATCCGGTAGCCGACCAGAACGCCGAGACCATGCATCGTCTCGTCGGAGGAGTCGTCGCTGTAGAAGACGCTGCCGTCTCCGCGGGGCGACCTCGGCCCGTTGATCGTGATCTTGTCGTAGTCGGCGTCGAAACTCTCCATCGTCGCCGATACGCCGAGATACCAGCCGCTGGCGTGTGCAACCGTTGCGCAAATCAACGGCAGCACGATTGCAACGGCGGCAGGCAGAAAGATTTTTCGAATGTTCATTGTTCCTCCTTTCGAGTCAGGTTTAGAAAGTGTTTCCCCTCCGGCGTCATCAGAAATATCGAACCAGCCCTAGGGACAAGCCGATGGCGTCGCCGTCCAAATCTCTGGGAATGGTTACCGGGTCGGTGCCCGCCGGTGCCGGGTACACGTTGGTCCGACGGTCGTTCCCGTATTCGGCATAACGGATTTCTCCCCGCAACGCGGTGGTTTCGCCGATTATTTTTTCCAGCCCCGCACCCCATATCCATGCGGTCATCGTGCGGTTTTGACTCTCCGAATAATGACTGTACAGCTCAGGCGTATCGGGTGTGCAGCCGGGAGCGATTGCCGCTTCACATCCACCGAAACGAGTGACGAAATCCATCTCGACTCGGCGGACGCCGGCGAGCGCATAAAGACTTGCCCCGGGACCCGCCCACGCCGATGAAAACGGCACCCCCAGCTTGAACGTCAAGCCGTAGCTTCTTTCCTTTTCGAGGCGCCAGCTTTCAGGCCAGCTGTCCCCGTTCCTGGTGAAAGGCGGCGGGTCGCCGGGAGTTTCCGGAACGCCGCCCAGACGCCCCCGCACGGTGCCCTCGTGGTGCATCCAATCGATCTCGCCGCTCAGGTAAACGCCGTTTCCGGCCAACGGCATCCGGTAGCCGACGAGAACACCGAGACCGTAGGTGGTGTCGTCCGCGTCACCTCGGTCGTGGAGCATCCGGAACGACAGGCGTTTGTCGTAAGATACGTCGGTGCTTTCAGCCGTTGCCGCAAACCCCGCGTAACCCCCCTCAAGATTGGCCGCAGACGCACTGGCGGCGGCAAAAAGTGCTGCGAGCGTCGCCGTGCGCAAGAAGTGGCGTTTCAGGGTTGGCACACAAAATCTCCTTTCAGTCATTGTTCGGGGCACAGACCGAAAATTGCAGGGGCACTATATCACACCAAATAAAATGAAAAAGCCCTTGTTTTCAATCGGTTAATGTCTGATTGGGACGACTGCTCCACTTGCCCGGCAGCGGCGGCGACACACCATCGCAGCAAGGTAAGACGCGCTAAGTGATTGTTTTTTATTGTTTTACCCGTTGTTTTACCCGGGGTTCCACGTGGAACCTCGGATTACTTCAAAATCTGCCCTTGCTCGATACGAAACAGCTTCGCATCGCGGCAACCCACCATGCCTGACGTTTTCTCGGTCGCGGTCACAAAGACCTGCTGCTCGGTGCGCTCCAAGTCTTCAAGCAGCGATTGGCTGTGCTGCTCGTCGAATTCCGACGTCAAATCATCCATCATCACAACGCAGCCATGCTGGCTGAACTCCGAAAACAGTTGCACCTGCGCCAGCATGATTATCGTCGAGATGTTCTTCAGCTGACCCCGGGACGCCCGCTCGCTCGCCTGTTCTCCATCCCAAAGCAAGCGCCAAGTTGCTCGGTGCGGGCCACGCCGGGTGTAGCCGATCCGGCGGTCGCCGGACTCGTCGGCCTCCAGGATTTGCTCGAGGTCGCGCCCCTCAGGCCACCCCCTGAAATACGCCATCTCGAGCGGGTCTCCTTTTTCGGTCGCGGCTGCCTCGACCAGGGCAACAAGCCGTTTCGAATACTTTCGGCGAAACGTATCCAGCATCCCGCCTTGCTGCACTATCCGCTGGTTCCATTGCGCCATCGTGCGGCTCGCAGGCGCGCGCGGCTGCTCCAGGAGCAAGGCGTTCCTTTGGCGCAGCGCGTGTTGATACGCCTGCCACGCCTTTCGGAAAGATGGTTCCATGTGAAACACGCCCCAGTCGAGCACCCCCTGCCAGTGGCGGGTCTCGCTTCTCGCCTGTCCGGTCGTGCCGGCGTGAAAAACGACCACCGGCAACGCCGCAGCCATCTCAGATTGCGTGCGCACCGCCTCCCCGTCTATGCGTGTCTCCGACGCCGCCGGAACACAAGCCGCGGGGCTCATCCGGCGAATACCAAGACGCCGTCCATCCCTGAGGGCCGCCGAGATTATCATTTCCCGGCTGCCCTCCCGAAACAGGGGCCGGGTAAGGCGGGTTCGGAAAGTCCTTCCTCGAGACAGGAAATCAACGGCTTCAAGCAGCGAGCTCTTGCCCGCGCCGTTGTCGCCGATGATGAAATTCAGCTTTTGCCCGGGGGAAAGCTCGACTCGTTCGATGTTACGAAAGCCCGAGACGGTCAGTTGATGCAACATCAGCCCGCCTGCAGATTGGCGCTTCGCCGGGGCTACAGCCGCATGGGCATCACGATATATTTCTCGGCGCCGCCCTCTCGAATCTGGACGGCGCTGTTGGGATCTTTGAACTCGAATGTGATGTGCTCGGAAGCGACGACGTTCATCACGTCCATCAGGTACTGCAAGTTGAATCCCACCTCTGTTTTCTCTCCTGCGTATTCGATGGCTTGCTCGACATTTGCTTCATCCAGCTCGGTTTCGGAAATGACGTTCAACTTGTTCTTGTCGAAGCAAAGGCGCGCGATACCGTCCTCGATGATTTGCGCCTTGGCCAATGTCCGGCGAAACGCCCCGCTGTCGAGGGTGATCTTATGCACAAAATCGGTCGGAATCACGCGCTTGTAGTCCGGGTACTTCTTTCCTTCGATCAACTTTGTCGTCAGCGTGATTTTGCCGAGGCGCACACAGATCAGCCTCTCGCCGATTCCCACCGAAACGACTTCTTCAGCCTGCGGCAGAACTCTCTTAAGCTCATAAACCGCCCTGCGCGGCAAAACCACCCGAGTGTCTTGCTCTTTCTCGCCGCTGTGCTCAATTTGGCCGATTGCGAGTCGGTGCCCGTCGGTCGCGACGGCAACCAAACACCCTGCTTCCAGCGCCAACAACACCCCTTCCAAGTAGTAGCGGGCGTCGTCCTGCGCCATGGAGAAATCGGTTTTGCTCAGCAGGTGCTGGAAGTCATCGGCACGCACTTGGAACATCCCGCGCTCAGCGTCTTTTTTCTCCATCAATGGAAACTGCTCGGGGTCAAGAGACGAGAGGTTGAAGTGCCCGCGGTCCCCCGACACCACTGCTGTATCTTCATCGATATTAAAGGTTGTTGTCTCATTTTCGCTGGAGTTGGCGACAATTCCAAGAAGTTTTTTCGCCGGTACCAGCGCATGGCCCGGCTTGTCCCCGGTCAAGTTGGCGACGTCGAGCTCGACAACCATCTCAATATCGGTGTCGGCGGCGGTTATCGTCAGCCGGTCTCCGGAATAGCTAAACAGCAGATGTGAGAGGGCTTCGAGGGTTCTCGAGCCTAGAAAGATGCCCCGCAGCGCGGAAACAGCGGGAAGAAGAACCGAGTTGGGAATGGATAATTTCATTCTGTCTCTCCTGAAAAAGTCTCCTGGAAAAGCCTTTTCTCATCATCGCGGCACGGGCCAAACCGAAGTGCCGCCGCCACGCTCATGCCTCCTGATTTGAGCAACGAGTCCGACCAACATCTCAATCGGTCGGCACCAGCGCTTCGCTAAATCGCGGGAAACAAATATGAGCGCCGCAAAGATTACCATGTTCGGGGCGCCGCTTCATTCCCCTGTACAGGCTCAGTAGATATGAGACAGATTCAGGCGCCGATTCCAAGTCGCTCAAGATACCCCGCCAGAATGCGCCAAAGCGTCAGTTTGTCGTCGTATCGGATACTGCTGGCGCAGTTTCCAGACCAAGCGCTCATCTTGGGCGATGTAACGCGCCGGGCGGCATTCGGTCGCTGTGAGCTTTGTCGGCGGAGCAGAGCCGCCTCGAATCAGGTCCCCATCTTGGGTGTGCGGCGCATAAGCGTTTGTTCGCGCGGGGCGAAGGACAGTATCCGTTGCACTGTCGCAAAGGCCGCCCGATGGAACATCGCGTGCTTGGTGATAAGTCACAGGAAACAGCGCCGTCCAGCTAAGGGGTAAAAAGCAAGCTGTTGTTTTTCCTTTGCTCTCGCAAATTAAGCCTGCACTTTCAGTGCCGGCTCCGACACACGGCGCGTCTATATTACAGTTTTGTCCGCGCGGTTTTTCCCGCGAGAATGCCAGCGTTGCAGCCGCCACCTTACATCGCCTCGACCAATCAGGGGGCGTCTTGGGCCGACAACGCCTGTTCGGCGTGTTCGCGTTGTGTTTCCCGCCCTGCCTATATTTGGCGAAGACAAACGGTTCACCGCGCCGCAGTTACGGCGGTTTTCGTTACTCGTAAATAATGGGGACTAAATGCGGAATTTTTTGTTGCGGCATAAATCATTGATGTTTCAATTTCGCGTTCGTCACGTGTTTGTGCTTTTTTATTGAACTGAAAAATTTGAACCGTGTTTTACGTTGCGAAGAAAAAATTAATCTTTGTTCTCCCTGTTGACTAAGCCGAAAAGATTGGTAAAGTATGCACGTTCATTTGTTTCTCTCTAAACATTCAACACCGCAAAGATTTCACGTCAATGAGCAACGCACTCTGGCAAAAATGCGTCAATGAATTGGCGTTCATCTTACCGGATAAAGAAATCAACACGTGGATTCGCCCGCTGCAAGTGAAGCAAGAAGAAAACGGTGCGTTGCGATTGTTCGCGCCGAACACGTTCGTGTTGGATTGGATTCAGGACAACTGTCTCGACAAGATTCGCGAAGCGCTGATTCGCCTGCGTTCGGAAGACGTTGACTTGGTGCTCGAAGTCGGCTCGTCCTCCCCCGCGAAAACCAACGGCAGTCAGCCGGTTAATCAC
>CAZKLI010000141.1:0-2878 GCA_964553575.1 uncultured Chromatiales bacterium | reverse complement strand
GCTTGAGGCCGGATACGCCATGATCATGTAATGGGCTTGGTAATCCTTGTCGGTCTTGAAGTAATCATCGGCTCTTTCTTCAATCATACTGGGGCAATAAGGCATCCAGAACTCCCTTTTCTTGATTGCCTTGTTGATTCTGCTGATCGAGCGCATATCCCGCGGGTCGGCGAGAATCGAACGGTTGCCCAACGCCCTCGAACCCCACTCCATGCGTCCGGCGAACCGCCCGATAATTTTGCCTTGCGCGAGCGCCTTGCCGATCTTGACCTCGACGTCGTCGACTTTCTCGGCACGAACCGCGCCGTTGCAGCCGGCGATCGCCGCGTCGATTTCCCGCTCACCGTATTCGGGGCCGAGGTACAGGTCGCGCAACGGGTTGAATTCCTTGAATCCGCGGTCGGACGCCGCGCGCATCGCCGCACCGATCGGCAAAGAATCGTCGGCGCAACTCGGCAACACCCACAGCGCCTCGACTTCGGGCAAAGCCAATATCACGTGGTTGGCCTTTACGTTCATGAAGACCCCGCCGCACAAAACGACTTTCCCGATTCCCGTCCTGCGCACCGCGTTGGCGACCCATTCGGCCAGAACCGCCTCGGTCAGGCGCTGGACGGCGTAGGAAACGCAATCGAACCTTTCACGCCCGAAAGTCTTTTGCAAAAACCGCAAATACCGCCACTTATCGAACGAGGTGTTGTTCCTCAGTCCCAAACCGTCTTTCTCGACTTCTATGCATCCCTTGAGCTTCTCGTAAGCCGACTCGGCGTACTTCGGGTTGGCGTAAGCCGCGAGCCCCATCACCTTGTACTCGTCCGAAAGCGGATTCATGCCGAGAAACTGGGTTGTTCTGGCGTACAGCTCGCCGAGCGAGTTGAAATGGCTGACGGTGTGCAGACGCCTGACCTTGCCCGCCTTGCCGACGTTGACCGTCGCGCACACTCCGTCGCCCGAACCGTCGCACGAGAGAATCAGGACTTCTTCATCCTTGCGGTAATAAGGTGAACAGCCGTACGCGCCGAGCACGTGCATGGCGTGATGGTCGTAGAAAGACACCCCGGCCCTGATTCCCGCCGCTTCGACCGCCGCTTGCACCTCGCGCCTGTTTCTCAGCTTCGAGAGAACCGAAACCGCCGGCTTGACGCATCCGATCGAACGTAAAAGAGACTTCGGGAAAAGAGAGGACGCGCGCCCATAAAACCGCCTGAAGCCCCGAGGATTCACGGCTTCCTCTATCCCATGCATTGGAGGCACCAATCCCGCAACACCGACCGCGTCAACCTCTCCGGGGGACACGCCGGCGACCTCCAGACATTTGCCGATTGCGGCAACCGGAATTCCGCAGTAATTCTTCGTGCGGTTCAGCCGTTCTTCCGGGATGCAAGCCGCAATCGTGCCGTCCTTTATCAAGCAGACCGTTGCATTGTGCCCGTCGTGGATGCCGAGGGTAATCATTCGCTGTGCCTTGAAGCGCTATCCGCAACCGAAAGCCCGCCGGCGCAGGCGGCCGCCAAAAGGCGTTTTATCGAGGCGCCGAGTTTCCCTGAGGGTCGGAAAAATAACGGAAAAACTCGGAGTCGGGCTCGAGCAGCAGCATGTCGGACTTGCCGCTGAACGAGGTCACATAAGCGTTGATGCTGCGCAAGAACGAATAAAACTCGGGGTCTTGCTCGTAGGCTTCGGCATAAACCTTGGCCGCCTGCGCGTCGCCTGCGCCGCGGATCTTCTCGGCTTCACGGTAGGCCCCGGCGGTGATTTCGGTGTGCCTGCGATCGGCTTCGGCGCGGATGCGTTCGGCCTGTTCCTGGCCGCGCGCGCGGAACTCGCGGGCGACGCGGTTGCGTTCGGCGCGCATACGTTCGTACACCGAATCGCTGACGTCGTCGGGCAGGTCAATCCGGCTGACACGCACGTCAACGATCTCGATGCCGAGCTCGCGCGCGAGGCTGTTCGCCTTGACCTGCAATATATCCATGATTTCGCTGCGCTCGCCCGAGACGACCTGGCGTATCGTTCGCTTGCCGAACTCGTTGCGCAGACCGTCTTTCATGATCTGCGACAACCGGCTTTGCGCGTTGCGCTCCTCTCCCCGGGTCGCGCGGTAGTACTGGGAAACGTCCTTGATTCTCCACTTGACGAAGAAATCGACGGTCACGTTCTTCTTTTCGACCGTGAGAAACCGCTCGGGTCTCGCGTTGAGCGTCAGGATGCGCGCGTCGAACTTGCGCACGTTGTTGATCACCGGGATCTTGAAATGCAGCCCCGGCGCCATGTCGGCCTTGACGATCTCGCCGAGCCTGAACAGGATCGCCTTCTCGCGCTGGTCCACGGTGTAAATCGCCATGCTGCCCAGCACCAAAGCGGCGATCAATGCAACCAGCAAACCTTTACCCATCGTTCCGGCCTCCGCTCGTCAATTCCGCCCTAATTCCGGCCTAGTTCCGACCTGTGCGCAGTCTTTCGATCTCGGAACGCACGCGCGCGCCCGGCGGCGGCTGTTGCTCGCCGGTGTTGCGCTGCCGCGCCGGACTTTCCGGGGCGTTTTGATTCTGCTCGTTCAGTATCTTGTCGAGCGGCAGATAAAAGAGGCTGTTGCCGCTTTCAACGTCCATCATCACCTTGCTGCTGTTCGACAGCACCGATTCGACCGCCTGCAGGTAAAGGCGCTCGCGGGTGACTTCCGGGGCTTTGCGGTATTCGCCGTACAGCTTCAGGAAACGGTCGGCCTCGCCCTGGGAGTTGGCAATCACTTTCTCCCGGTAAGCGGTCGCTTCCTCGACCATGCGCGCCGCCTGCCCGCGCGCCTGCGGGATGATGCCGTTGGCGTAAGCTTCGGCCTCGTTGACGAAACGAATCTCGTCCTCGCGCGCCTTGATTG